>NZ_VPCO01000017.1:0-6934 GCF_013418175.1 Acinetobacter sp. YH12200 | reverse complement strand
ACTTGATATACCAATCCAAATTGATCAGTAATGTCCTGGAAGCAGCACAGATCCTTCCAAGCATCTCTTTCAATACAGCTATTGATACAGTTATCGAAACAACAAAACAAACGATAAAATATAAGCAATCACCTACTCAAAAAGCTCAACAACCAAAAGCCGTGAGCCAATTTGATTGCATGCCTTTATAGACCCTACCTCGTCTATCAACATATAGGACCAGAACAACAACTTTATTCTCCATGACTTGATATACCAATCCAAATTGATCAGTAATGTCCTGGAAGCAGCACAGATCCTTCCAAGCATCTCTTTCAATACAGCTATTGATACAGCTATTAAAACAACAAAACAAACGATAAAATATAAGCAATCACCTACTCAAAAAGCTCAACAACCAAAAGCCGTGAGCTATAGAGGGCTTTGTTGCACAAACCTATTCATGACGGCTTATTCAGCAAAGCCAATATTTTGAGCGGTCAGATTCGCATACCATTGATAATCTACATAGCCTTTGTCAAAGACCACAATACTGCCAGAGGGAAACTGGAATTTTCGGCCTTGTACCATGTCATTTTCTTTACCATTTTCAACTGCAACAAACTCAGGAATATGATTGCTGTGATTCAATCCTATGCTGAGTTTCATGCTGGCTTTTGAATCATGAACTTTGGCCCATGCGCACAAGGAAAGCGACAGATCAATGTGACTGGCATCCAGGGAATACAGAGGATTCTTGAAGCGAAATTTATGGGCTACTTTTGATTTTTCACAGTATTGCAGTAATTGATGAAACATCTGTTTATACAAGGCAGCAGGTTGCTCCTCGTTGATTCGTGCCAGCGTGCTTCGGGGAATAGACTTTGCTCCGAGATGATTAAGCTTTTCCTGCTGGGACTCAAGATTGGATTGAATATCCCGTAGGCTTTGTCGGCAGGAAAGTTGGGACATTAACAGGGCAATAAACTGATCCCATCGAGAAGCAGATCTGAATTTCTGCCCAACATGATGTTGTTTAGCAAGCCGTTCAAAATCTTGTCGTAAGACTGGTTTAATTAACTGATGAAATACGGTATTCTGATGTGACAAAACCTGAATCCTGGTCGTTAAAGTGTTTGTTTGCACTCATATTTTAACTGTTCGGACTCAGGTTTTTTTATTTAAATCAAACTATGGGACAGCAGTGGCTTACAGCTCCCTTTTTTGTTGTGTAAACCCCAAATAGAAATGTCCGCTTGTAGAATCTGCGCTTTTGCTATTATCGAAGCGGACGGTTTATATCATCAATGCTGAAATTAAAAATCTAGATCATAATCACGATTTGGCTGCTTTTCAGGTTCATAAGTTTGCTCTAAGACATCGCTTTGAGGAGTCGGATTAGGCTTTTTCACCTCGTGGATATGGCTCTTTATGTTCTCAAAACTCTCTAAACACGATTGATATGACGCTCTTTGATGTTTCAAATGGTCATTTTGAGGCTCTAAAATAATTTCACATTTCAGATAGTTAAGCATGCGTTGGTCGTTTTTGATGATCTCCTCGATTTTGTCATAGTCCCATGTATTGATCATTCTGCTTGCTTGGCTGATGTATTTCTCCAAGTTTTGAGCTTTTTTCTGCACACAACCAATCAATTGCAATAGATTATTATCGTTGTATGCTTGCTGTTGTTGGGCTGAAAGTTGTTTGTGATCAGCAACGTAACCAGGGTAATAAGCGTCAATTCTCAAGTCACGGAAATCTGTAGCCGGCTTTGGCTTGGGTCGAATTTTAGCGACTAGGGGTTCTAGTTGTTCAAGTTGTTGATTAAGGTCATTAATCGTTCTACAGTTTCCCCAAGCGTATTGATCTGCTTGCTTTGCATCTCCAAGTCTGTGTAAAAGTCGGTGGGTAGCTGCAATTGCAAGATGGTTGAGAGTGCTGTCTCCAGGTCTGTCTGCTGTGTGTCTAGCGTCTGTTGAATGGATTTTAATTCGATCTTTACCAGGTCGCTGACAATGCTGTTTAAATCCAGTTGATTTAATGCTGTCGTTAATTGCATTTGTAACTGGGTTCTCAAGTTTTCTTGAAATGCTTGCTGTAATTGCTCCGAAAATTCGCCCTGCTCGAGCTTTGAAAGTTCTACTTTCATAGCCAAAATCAAGGCTTGTTGAGCTTCTTTCTCTGAGTTCAAGTTGTTGATTTTGTCCTTTAAACTCTGCTCTACTTCGCTGTAAGTGGTCAAAATATTCTTTAATGAACTGACCTGTTGACTCAAGGCTTCGTTTTGTTCTGCTAACAAGCTGTTTTGTTGACTCAACAAGGCGTTTTGCTCTGTCAAAAATTGGTCGATCTCGGTCTGCATAACTTATCTCCGTATGCTGTTTAGGTAATTGAGTTGGCTCTGAATTGTTTGTGAATTCTGTTGAATCATTTCTTTTTGTGCTTGGATGGTTTTTAGGTTTGTACTGAACTGATAGATCGTATAAAAACTGATTAAAATCATCAGCCCCCCAAAAACTGTACTCGCCCATGTCATGTATTTGGCTTTTTGAGAGTTTAATAGCGACTGAATTCCGGTCTCTATTAGCTCGCTTTGGCTCTCTTCTATCGCCTGCTTCACTTGGGCCTGGACTTGGGCTTGGATGCTCTTCTGATCTATCGAAATGCTGCCAATTGCTTTGTTGATTTCGGTCTGCAGCGATTCGATTGAGACTGAAAGCCGTTGGAGTTTCGATATATCTGTATTCGATATCTGCTCGTGGATTGCTTTTAACGCTACTAGATAGTCCATTGTTGCTTCTTGCAGCACTTGTGGTGATAGATTCCCCACCTCGGTCAAAATCGAGCTTAGATTGGATTCTATGGATCTTGTCGTACTCTCTATCCCGTTTAAAAGGGTGGTACTGTTCATGATAGGCAGCTCGCTTTGCTCGATAAGTTTCTCGAAGTTGATCAGCGTCTGTGAGAGCAGCTGCAAGCTCACGATCAGTTGGTTTATTTGATTCTGCCTCTCGAAGGCGCTCTGCATAAGCTCCAAGTTCGAATTTTTCATCGTAAAACGCCCCTTTTAGTCGGTGTTTGTCATTGTTGTTTAGGCGATGAGATCAAGATGCGAGAGCAGCGTAGTGTCACGCAAGGTAAAAAGCTCATGGAGATGCTGAGCTCTGCGATCAAGGGCTATCAGAACAAGGTACTGACTGCAGCCGAAGTGATTGATGAGCTCATCAAGTTGGCTAAGGCAATCCAAGAGTCAGACAAAATGGCAGAGGAACTCAACCTGACTGAATATGAATATGCGTTCTATTCAGCAGTTGCAGACAATGACAGTGCTAGAGAGTTGATGCAAAAAGAGATCCTGCGCGAACTCGCTGTTGTGCTGACTGAGTCTATTCGTAAGAACGTAACCTTGGATTGGACCATCAAAGAAGCTGCCAGGGCGAAGCTGAGAGTCATTGTGAAGCGTCTACTCAAGAAGTATGGCTATCCACCTGATATGGCTTTATTGGCTACTGAGACTGTGCTTGAACAGGCTGAGCAATTAGCAGAAGAGCTCTCTGCTGCTTAATTTTTTGCAATCAAATTACAACTATTAAAAAACTAGATTAGTTGTTTTAAACAACTAATCTAGTTGTACATCACATCTCAAGACCTAACTCTTTGAGGACACTAGAATACTTTCTGACAACCTCGGGATCTTGTAGTTCAATCAGGAGCCTTTTCTCTAGATCAGCATAGCTTTCCCCTACTGCAGCTTTTTGGCTTGCAAATGGATCATGGTGAGCTAGCTTGTTTGCAAAGAATTGAATCTGCTTGTCTGTTAGCTTCTTAGCTTTGCTGTGCGTGACTTCCTTAGGTTGTTGCTTAGTTATGAACGTAAATGAGAAACCACCGATCATACGTCCAGTTTTATGTTGCTCCATAATGGGATTATTAGATTTGCACTGAAGAAGTTAAAGGAAGAATGAAACTAAATAGAAACCAATTTGAAACTAATTTAGTTGTAAATTGGTTTTAATATACAGGCTGTACTAGATTAATCTAGTACAGCCTGTATAAAAATTAATGGCTAATGATATCGAGAATTTTTTTCCATAAAATCTCAACGACTTCTTCCTGACTTATATCATGCAGGTAAACTTCCGAAATTTCTTGTTGAAGCCACTGCTCTAATTTCTCTTGATGTGAAGAGTGACTTGAATATCCATTCAATCCAAAGTAAGTGATCATCTTATTTGATGAATTTCCAGAATCGTAACTCATAAAATCATACAGCTTCTGTAAAACAGATTTAATGACCTCTTTCTGAAAACTCTTCCGGATTTTTTCCTCTCGGTACATCAAGTCTAAGTTATTGTGGGTTAAATACACATTTGGCATAAATTTATCCTTGTAAAGTAAAGGATCACAAGAACTAGAAACAATGAGGATATAGATAACTTTACTTTCGATATCTACTATGAAAAAATCCCTACGCTAACCTACCAAGTGGCGTAGTTTATTGCCTCATATTCTTATGATCGTAATAAATGGGAAAAAGAGTTTTTAAAGCTCTTTTTTTTAAACAATTTTTTTGGTAACCAAACTGGTTACCAAAAAAATTAACTTGTTTTATGAAGGTTGTCAATCATATAATCCATACAAATAGCTATTTTTTTTTGAGACACTTCAATGGATGAGTTTGTTGCATTCCCTTCTTTTGGCTATTTCTTTGAAAATAGCGACACGGGTATTTCTGATAAAGATTTTGAAAAAATAAAATATGAAATCAATGACTTTGATATCATTGTTGGGAATGAAATAAACTCTTTACATAGACTTGTTTCGCAATCCAAAGAGTTTGATCTGATTGTTATAAAACCAGAGATCGATTTTTTTCTTTTTGTGGGGCTCTTTAAAAACAAAGATTCTGTACTTAAACATTACCGTCAATATTTTGAATTATTGAGACAATTACTTACTGATAACGGTAGTCTATATGTACATGTTTCCAATCTTCACCTAATGAGTGAATTCCAAGTAATATTAGATAAAGTTTTTGGTGAAGCTAGGTGTGTGAATCAAATTTTACTAAAAACCCATAATTCTTCATTTAAAGCATCAAAAGGTTTTACTAAAACCGCTCATGAGGTAATTCTTTTTTATACCAAAACAGATAACTTTATTTGGAATGATCTGGTCCAGACAATCACAGATGATAATTTAGCTAAAAAGTTTCCTCATGTGGATGCACTGGGGCAATTTAGACTCATGCCTTTACATGTTCCTGGTGTACGAAAACATGGTGAAACTGGTAGACAATGGAGGGATATGAATCCACCCGAAGGTAAGCACTGGCGTTTTTCTCCAGAAAAAATGGATGAACTTGATCAACAGGGCCTTATTCATTGGTCAAGAACAGGTAATCCACGTTTAAAGGATTATGTTAAAAGTGATACCGGTGTTAGATATACAGATTATTGGGACTTAGCATCAGCAAAAAATTCAACATACCAAATTAAAAATCTGCAGAAAGCCTATGAGGTTATTATTAAATCCAGTACCAATGAAGACTCTTTAATATTGGATGCTTTCAGCTTTGATAGCGTCTGTTTGAATGCGGCAAATAACTTAAATAGAAAATGGATTGCAGTAACACCTAATATAGAGTCCTTTTTATTTACATTACGTTATTTGGAAAAAGACTTTTGCTCGAAAAATTTGGCAAGGGCTATTACAACTCCAGAATTTATCTCCAATGAGTTCGCTAATCCTAGCCCTGTGTATAAGGTACAAAATAAAAATTTCGGACATTTAAGTCTTTTAAATAACCTTAGATTCATCTTAAATAATTAAATTTGTGGAAAAAACTTTAAGCTGCTGAACAGCTCAAGCTATAGCTAAATTCTAAAAAGATCAGCACATAAAAATGCCTGTAAAATCCATTTTTATAGGGTTTTAGGTGTGCTGATAAATTCAGTATTTAGCTATATCTTCTTATGAACATAGTTTGATTTTTACTGTCATATTGTCCTATAGCCTAACGGAACAAAATAAAGTCTTAAAAAGCAACTCAAAAACCGTATTTATAGACTTAATATTTAATTTCGGTACAATATGTATTTAATTATCTAAACTCTAACGGTACAGAATGCCTAATCAGGTCGGATATATTCGAGTCAGTTCAACTGAACAAAATACTGAACGTCAATTAGATGGAATCAGCCTGGATAAGACCTTTACTGAAAAGGCAAGCGGTGGTAGCCGTGAACGTCCTCAGTTAAATGCAATGCTCGACTATCTGCGTGAAGGTGATACGGTGCATGTTCATAGTATTGATCGTCTGGCACGTAATACAAATGATCTGAACGAAATTGTGAATAGTCTGAATGATCGTGGTATAACCATTATTTTTCATAAAGAGAATTTGACCTTCAGTCATGATGTAGCACAATCGGCAATAAATAAACTCATGTTTCAGATGCTTGCTGCATTTGCAGAGTTTGAACGCTCCATGATCCGTGAGCGTCAAAAGGAAGGAATTGCAAAAGCCAAAGCGAAGGGCTTATATAAGGGAAGAAAGCGGAAGGTTGACTATGTTGAAATACGAAAAGCAATGGCTGAAGAAAATTCAACATTTAGAGGTGTTGCAGAAAAGTTTAAAGTAGGGATAGCAACAGTACAAAGAGCTTTAAAAGAAGAAACTAATAATCAATAAGGTTGATTAATGAAGACGCTTAGATATTCAAATTTAGAAAAGATCATGACCATTTATACTGAAATTTCTACTTATATTACATTTCATAATGCGACTGGTTTAACAGATATAAATAAATCAATGGAAGATTTTTGAACCGTACCGGGTTTGTCGGAGACCAAGCTTTCTGAGAGAATGTCCCGATGAAAAAAGTAAAATATACCCCTGAAATCAGAGAAAGAGCGGTTCAATTATTGATTGAATCCGAGAAAGATTATC
>NZ_VPCO01000016.1:0-76127 GCF_013418175.1 Acinetobacter sp. YH12200 | reverse complement strand
TTGTGCTGGCGACAATAGCAAGAGTGAACCACCTGATCCCTTCCCGAACTCAGAAGTGAAACCTCTTTGCGCTGATGGTAGTGTGGGGTTACCCATGTGAGAGTAAGTCATCGCCAGCTCATTATTCCTAAACCACCCCCTTCTAACGAAGGGGGTGGTTTTTTATGTGCGGGGTTTTTAAGAACTTTTAATAAGCAATATTGAAACTACTAGAGCTTCTCAAACTTATTGAAGTGCTTAAATATATTTATATTTCAAAGCTGATCAAAACTTTCTTAGGAGGGTTGTTCTTATAGCAGTGATAGGAGATCTTGAATCTTGGGCTTGCTTTAAAATAATTGATAGGCCGATCTTATAAATCTTGGCAAATAAAAAAACCAGCAAAATGCTGGTTTTTTTATTGCAGTTCATTTTAACCAAATACGCGCATTACGGCTGCGATTAATACCCAAAGAATTGCAATGGCGATGATGGGTTCAACAATCTTTGCCCATTTTGGGGTTTCTACAAGAACGACGTCTTCAACATCTTGATGCTGATGATTCTGGCTTACCATTTGATTAAACTCCTTCATTGATGCCTCCAATGATAGCTCTTCTTGTACAATTGGTTTAGAGCCTTTGAGTTCTGTTAGGTTGTTTGTTGTCCAAACCCAATCATCTGCTTGACCGGATAAATGTTCAATCTGGCCGGTGAGTAGTTCTTGAATGCTGTTGATATTGTGATTGCCGGTATCATGTAACTGTTTTAATTCGGTGAGCTGTAAATGGAAAATTTCCGAGGTGCTTTGTTCTAGTTGGTTTCGATCCAGAGTGGACTGGTTTTCCGAATGGGTGGCCAGGTGGCGCACGACTTCCAGTATATATAATTCATCAGGATGATTAATTTCGTTATAAATTTTTTGTGGATTGTTGCGCCACTCGGTAATCAGTTTGCCTAAAGTTAAGGCATTAATTTCAGTTATATATTTTCGTCTTTCTTCTTTCGTATGGTCTTTTAGAAGCTCAGGCTTTTGAGTTTCTATCTGTTCAACAAAATATTGTACTAAATCAAAAGCCATTCACTTGCTCCATTATTTTTTAATCTAATAACCTTAAAGTTGGTTTTTTCTTTGGCTGTTCAGGTTTTTCTTCAGTGCTTGATTTTAAAGCATCTTCATCGGTTTGTGTATGTTCATATTCACTTGGATCAAAGAATAAACCTTGGCCGTTTTCACGTGCGTAAATACCGAGTACGGCTGCCATAGGGACATAGATATCACGAGAGACACCACCAAAGCGAGCAGAGAAGCTAATTGCATCATTGCTCATATGTAGCGCATGTACCGCATGAGGCACAATATTCAGCACAATCTGCCCATCTTTAATAAACTGCTCAGGAACCATGGTATTTGGACGTGTCGCATCGACCAGCAAGTAGGGCGTCATATTGTTATCGCAAACCCACTCATAGATTGCGCGTGCCATATAGGGACGAGTAGGGCTAAGGTTGAATTCTTGTTCGGACATGATGTTTCTCTACAGGTTCTTGATTTGTGCTGAATAACGGTTTTTTTCCTGCAATGTCATAGATTTTGCAAAGGCAGGACGACTGAAAATTCGCTGGCAATATAAATAAAATGGACGGCATTGCTGCTGCGGTAATTCTATGCCCATCTGTTTCAGGCGGATAAAAATTGGCGCCAACATGCAATCCAGAATACTGAATTGTTCAGACATAAAATAGGGAAAATGCTGGAATAGTGGCATCAATGAGGTCAGGATATCTTGTAACTGCTTCTGTGCCTGGTTTTTGGCTTTTTTATCTAGGGTGTCTGGATGACGTAACATGATATCGGCCAGTTGTAGCCAGTCATTTTCAAAGCGCCAGATGTATTGACGTTGCTCCGCGCGCGGCATCGGCGCATCGGCATACAGTTTATTCTGACGATAGCGATCATCTACATATTCAGAAATAATTGAAGTATTGAATAATTTGAGTTCATTTTCGATCAGCATCGGCAACTGATTATAAGGATTGAGACTGGCCAGATCCTCGTCATCTGTATCTACCAGAATCAGGTTGTATTTAATTTGCTTCTCGGCAAGCACATAGCGAATCCAATGGGAACGGAAGTCATCGGCATGACTATATAAGGTAATTCCTTGAAGAGGCGCGCTTTCGACTGACATAAATCCTGATGAAGTTCTAATGAATAGACTAGGATACTAAAATTCAACCTAAAAAGCACCAAGCATCAAAGATCAATCGGCTTGAGCCAAGGTAGATTATAAGAAAAATATCTGGAGAAAAACAGCATGCTTATTAAACTGCTCATCATCCTGCTATTTATTGTTATTGGTGTGGCAAATTATTATCTGAGTAAATCATTCTGGTGTCATGACGGGGGCTGGGGAAAAGATATACATGAACAATAACCGCAAAAATATCCTTCAATATTGAAAATGAATACTTATAAAAAAAGCCTTGGAATAATCCAAGGCTTTTTGTCCGGTTCGGTAAACGAATTAACGTTTAGAGAACTGAGGACGTTTACGAGCTTTACGTAAACCAAGTTTCTTACGTTCAACTTCACGAGCATCACGAGTAACGAAACCAGCTTGACGAAGAGCAGGTTTTAAAGTCTCGTCAGAAGCGATCAATGCACGAGTAATACCGTGACGGATTGCGCCTGCTTGACCACCGATACCACCACCAGCAACAGTGATGTAAAGGTCATATTTCTCAGTTGCTTCAAGCAGCTCAAGAGGTTGGTTAACCACCATACGAGCAGTTTCACGACCGAAATACTGTTCAAGAGTACGGTTGTTAATTACGAGTTTACCAGTACCAGCTGATAGGAAAACACGTGCAGTTGCGGTCTTACGGCGACCTGTACCATAATTAGTAGCCATGTGCTGTTATCCCTTAGATGTCCAAAACTTGTGGCTGTTGAGCAGCGTGTGGATGCTCAGTACCTGCATACACTTTCATTTTCTTGATCATTGCATAACCAAGAGGACCTTTAGGTAACATACCTTTAACAGCTTTTTCTAGAACTGCTTCTGGTTTGTGAGCGATTAACTTTTCAAAGTTAGTCTCACGGATACCACCAGGGAAACCAGTGTGGCGATAGTATTTCTTATCTTGTGACTTTTTACCAGTCACAGTGATTTCTTCAGCATTGATTACAACGATATAATCGCCAGTGTCAACGTGAGGAGTATAAGAAGTCTTGTGCTTACCGCGTAAACGACGAGCGATTTCAGTCGCAAGGCGACCTAAAGTTTTGCCAGAAGCATCAACAACGTACCAGTCGTGTTGAACCTCAGCTGGCTTAGCGCTGAGAGTTTTCATTAAACCACTACCTATTATAGTTGGTTTGGACTATGGAATCTGTCCAAACTAAAGGAGACGCGATTCTAAACGAATACGTGAAGAATCACAAATGAAAATTGAAATTTCAAGCGCTGTATTTTATCTAATCTCCTGAAATAAGGAAAGGCATAAACCTGAATATCTCGCAAAAACGATGACTATATTTGTAACCATCCTTTCAATCGTATCAAAATATTGATTTATAAGGACGCTTTGCAATGATCGCTGCAGCCTGGATATGATCGGGTTATAATATTTCTCAGCTTTGCCAAATTGAGAAGATGATGCTGCCTTTATATGTCACCAGCGGAGAACCTGCCGGAATTGGTCCTGATATTTGCCTGAGTCTGGCAGAACGTGTGGATGAACGTCCGATTATAGTATTGGCCGATCTGAATATGCTGAAAGCCCGTGCAGATCAATTGAAATTGTCTGTGGCGTTGATTGAATATACCGGACAGGACGCATCTTCAAAAAAAGGTCAGCTGTATGTTGAACATGTGCCACTCAATCGGCCTGTGGTATTAGGTGAATTGAACCCGAACAATGCCGCTTATGTATTAGAACAACTGCGACGATCTGCGGACTATGCCATGTCAGCTAAAAGTGTCGGCGTGGCAACTGCACCGGTGCAAAAGTCTGTGATGAATGAAGCTGGCATCCATTTCAGCGGTCATACCGAATATTATCAAGAATTTGCAGGCGTTGAGCGGGTGGTGATGATGCTGGCGACCAAGACTTTACGTGTGGCTTTGGCAACGACGCATCTTCCTTTACGTGCCGTTGCCGATGCGATTAGCAAAGAGCGTTTGCATCAAGTCATCGATATTCTGATTCACGATCTGAAATCCAAATTTAAGATTGAACATCCACATATTTTGGTCTGCGGTCTCAATCCGCATGCAGGCGAGGGTGGCTATTTGGGTATGGAAGAAATTGAAGTGATTAATCCGGTACTTGAAAGCTACCGTGCTCAAGGCATCAATATGAGTTTAAGCTTGCCCGCAGATACTTTATTTACCCCGGAAAACTTAAAAGATGCCGATGCGGTTCTGGCGATGTATCACGATCAGGGCTTACCTGTGTTAAAATCACAGGGCTTTGGTGAAGCCATTAATATTACCCTCGGCTTACCCTTTATTCGTACATCTGTAGATCATGGCACAGCACTCTCCCTTGCGGGTACGGGACTTGCGAAAAGTTCCAGCCTGCACGTTGCTGTCGATTTAGCCCTCGATCTGGCGCGCCACTGATTATTGTTCATCACTCACGTTGGAAATGTTTTTATGTATCAAATTAATGCCTTAAACCCAAAAGAAGAAGGGCATCAGGCTCGAAAACGATTTGGTCAAAACTTCTTACATGACCAACGTGTCATTGCCAAAATTGTACGCTCAGTCAACCCACGTCCAGGTCAGAACATTCTGGAAATTGGGCCGGGTCTGGCCGCATTGACCTCACCTTTGATTGGTGAATGTGATGCATTGACTGTGGTCGAACTTGACCGTGATTTGGCTGCGGGCCTGCCGGGTCGTGTACCACATCCAGAACGTTTAACCATTATTGAAGCCGATGCACTGCGCTTTGATTATTCAACATTATTTGAAGAAGGCCGTCCGCTGCGCGTGGTTGGTAACTTGCCCTATAATATTTCTACTCCCCTGCTTTTTCATCTTTTGGAATTTGGTGGCAAAGTGCAGGACATGCACTTCATGCTGCAAAAAGAAGTGGTTGATCGGATTACCGCATTACCAAATACTAAGGAATATGGCCGTTTGTCAGTCATGATCCAGTATTTCTGCAAACCGACTTTCCTGTTTGAAGTACCACCGGGATCTTTCAATCCGCCACCAAAAGTAACCTCGGCGGTATTTCGTTTAGAGCCTTATGCAGACAAGCCGATTGTGGCCAAAAATGAAAAAGCGCTGGCACGTCTGGTATCTCATGTCTTTACCCAGCGTCGTAAAACCTTGCGCAATAGCTTAAAAGGCATGCTGGTTGAAGATGGTTTTGAAAAAGCGGGTGTTGACCCGATGGCACGTCCAGAAACTCTGACCCTTGAACAGTTTGTTGCACTTTCAGATCAAATGGTGGCTTAAATAACGATGAACCGCACTGTTCGATATAATTATGTAATTGGCGATGTGCAAGGCTGTTTTGAGGCCTTGAAAGCTCTGCTCAAAGAAATCCGCTTCGATGCAGATCAGGACTTTATCTGGTTTGCTGGAGACTTGGTGGCACGAGGTGAAAACTCAATTGCTGCACTGCGGTTTATCAAGAAGCTGGCCGAACAGGGATCGGCTGCAACAGTCTTGGGTAATCATGATTTGACTTTATTGGCCTATGCCCGCGGCATCAAGCCGATTAAAGAAAAAGACAATGTTCGTGATGTGATTGATGCCATCGACAGCGATGACCTGATTGACTGGCTGCGTAAACAGCCGCTGTGTCTATTTCCAAATGAGCAGACTATTCTGACCCATGCAGGGATTCCGAATATCTGGAATGCAGAAAAAACTGCTCAATTGGCACAAGAAGTTGAAGCCATCATTTCTAATGATGACTTCGATGTGCTGGATGATTTTTTGAAAGAGATGTTTGGGAAAGAACCCGCACTGTGGTCAGACCAGCTAAAGGGCCATGAGCGTATTCGCTGTATCGTGAATTATTTGACCCGGATGCGTCTCACTGATGCAGAGGGGCGTCTGGAATACAGCTTTAAAGATGCGCTAGATGATCCAATGCCGGAAGGCTTTAAACCCTGGTTTGAATTTGAGTCATTAGCAGCGCAAAGCCATCAGATTCTGTTTGGTCACTGGGCTGCCTTAAATGGTAAAACTATTTCGGACCGAATTCAAAATGTCGATGGTGGCTGTGTCTGGGGCAATCAACTCATGGCATTCCGTCTGGAAGATCAGCAGATGTTCGCGGTTGATAATCCGGTGATCTAAGTAAATCCAATAAAAAAAGCCACGTGATCACGTGGCTTTTTTTAAACTATCTATTAGTCTGCACGTATCCAGGTCTGGTTACGTCCAAGCACTGAAACACCTACACTGGCGCGCAGGGTTAAACGTTTGCCAGTGTTGTTTAAACGCATTTTTGCGTCATAAATTTTACCTGCCAAAGGATCAATCACTTTACCTTTTTCATAGTTATTGGTGCCTTTAACATGTTTTAAGCCCTTGATAATTGTCATACCTAAAATGGGCTGATTGGTATAGGGAGCAGGGCAGGCATTACATTTTTCACGTGGTGTATAGCCCGGACGCGGGGTAACTTTCACAATTTTAGCAGAGTAAGTGTCGTTAGGCTCTTGGCTAATTACGATAATCGCTTTGGCAGCTCCCGTTTTATCATCAATTTGTTGCCAAGTTCCAGTAATATCTTCCGCCCAAAGGGTCATGCTAAACCCTGTGGTCAATGCGGCAAGTAATATTTTTTTTAACATAGAGAGTCATTCCAGAGAGTTTTTTGTCATCGCGCCCTCATGTTAGGAATTATGATTAAATAGTCAATAATTATCTGAATACTATAGAGTTAATGTACTAAAAAAAGCTGACAAGTTGGCAGCTTTTATTAATATTGAGAATTGGATACTAATCCTGACGAATCCAGGTCTGGCTGCGGCCTAAAGCAGAAACGCCGACATAACCACGCAAGGTTAAACGTTTACCATTGGCATTCAGACGTACTCTGGCATCGTAAATTTTACCCGCCAACGGGTCGATCACACGGCCTTTTTCATAGTTATTGGTGCCTTCCACATGTTTTAAGCCAGTCAGTACATCCATGCCCAGAATAGGTTGATTGGTATAGGGAGCAGGACATTTATTACAGGTTTTCTGTGGGGTATAGCCCGGACGTGGCGTAACTTTGATAATTTTTCCGGCAAACGTACCGTTATCATTTTGGCGAATTTCAATCACTGCTTTTGGTGAACCGGTTTTGTCATCAATTTGTTGCCAGGTGCCTGTTAAGTCCTGTGCATACGCAGTGCCAGTCATCATGGCAGCGATGAATATTAATCCTAATTTAGATTGTTTCATTATATTTATCCTTTTTTTTATAGATGAAATAAAATATCTCCAACACAAATGTGCTGCTTTATTAATCCTGGCGAATCCAGGTTTGTGTACGGCCGATGGCAGATATCCCAATGTATCCACGTAGAGTCAGTCGTTTCCCATTGGCAGAAATCCGCCCTTTTAAATCATAAATTTTGCCAGTTAAAGGGTCGAGTATTTGACCATGTCCATAGTTATTCTTGCTGGTTGGTTTCAGCCCTTTAATGATCTCTAGTCCTAAAATCGGTTTGTCTGTATATGGGGGTGGGCACTTTATACATTTTTCCCGTGGCGTATAGCCTGGTCGCGGTGTAACTTTGTGAATGTTCCCAGTATAAGAACCATCTGCCTGAGTTTTCATTTCAATCAGTGCTTTAGGTGAGCCGGTTTTATCGTCAATCTGTTGCCAGAAACCCGATAACTCCTGCGCAAATGCCATGGAGCAGGTGACTATAGAGGCTGTAAATACACCTAAAATTGCAATTTTCTGCATACGATATCCTTATGACAACGCATCAAATTCCATTTGATACATATTATGTAAATTCTACTTATTATACTTTCATAATCCATGAGAAAAGCATATGTTCAATATTCATACAACTTAATGTATGAAAATGCAAGCTTCTCTCTGCTAAATTTTAAACTCATCACATTTTATTCAATAGAGTATGAATTAATCCTGTTTAATCCAGGTCTGGCTGCGACCCAGGGCCGAAACGCCTACATAGCCGCGTAAAGTCAGACGTTTACCATTACTGCTTAATTTTGCCTTGGTGCTATACACATTCCCGGATAATGGATCGAGTAGTTTGCCTTGAGCAAAGTTATTATTGCCGGTGTGCTTCAGGCCTGTCAGTACATCCAGTCCAAGAATCGGTTTATTGGTATAAGGTGCAGGACAAGAGACACAATTTTCTTTTGGGGTATAGCCCGGGCGCGGCGTGATTTTGGTAATTTTGGCCGTATAAGTGCCTGTAGCTGTTTCGCGAATTTCCAGGAATGCTTTAGGTGAACCGGTTTTATCATCGATATTGCGCCATGTCCCTGACAGATCCGAAGCTAAGGCCAGATGGCTGAAAGAGGTTAAAAGTAAAGCCGAGAATAATTGAACCTTTTTCATATTTCTGTTCCTTGAATAAAATTGTTTTATGTTTGTATATTAGGAACGATTAAAGCACAAAACAAACAATTAAAATGATTCACTAGTCACATTTTTTGCAAATAAAGTATAAAAGTAGGCAGCCAGATGGCAGTAAACACCGCATTGACTGCCATACCGAAAGCGGCATAACGTCCTGCAACACTGCCACGCTGCCAGGCCTGAGCTGTACCAATCGCATGTGCTGCCAATCCTAAGGCCAGTCCGGAAGCACGTTCATCATTGATATGCCGCAGGATAAACGGTGAAAATGCTGCGCCAATCACTCCGGAAAGAATCACAATCAGAATCACCATACTGATTGGAGCATCCAGCAAGGTGGCGATATTAATCGCAATGGGTGTCGTCACCGCCCGAGTCGCGAAAGCCATAATATCTGCGGAAGACATATGCAGCAGATATGCAAGTCCCATTGGTAGGGCGACAGCACTGATACTGGCAAAAACCAAGATACCGATAATCGCTTTTAGTGGTAAGTCATCATAGCGCATTGCAGCCAGTGGAATGGCCAGGGCGACGGTCACATAGCCAAGTAAATGATTGAAGAGCGGATTCACTTGATCCATGTAATTTTGATAAGGAATCCCGAGCACAAATAAAATTGCAAGCACAAAGAACATGCTAAATACGATGACAGGAATTTGCGGGATGATCCGGTTACAGGGTTTGGCAATCAGATAGGCCATCAGCGTGACCGCAAAGCCATATAAAATAGATAACATGCGGTACTCCTATAACCAGCGCTTGGCCATTTTGGCGTAAATCCATAAAGGAATCAGGGTGCTGAAAAACATGATGAACAAAAATGCCGGAATTTTCTGGCCCATATGGACCAGCATCATCAGTGCACCTGCACTGACAGGCAGGAAAGCAAAGGCGCTTTCCTTCATCAGCTTGTTATTGGTGTCTACGAGACGAGCGGGAAGTTTACCGAAATAGCGCCAGGTAAAAAGGGCAATCAATAAGCTGAGTAACCCTACCAGATTGCCCAATTCAGGATGATCCAGCTGGGTCATGAGCCAGACGGATGCTTCCCGAAAGACAATAATAAGTAACAGGGTGCCGATCCATGCTGGCCAGTCTATTCGTTTTATCCAGTTCATTCGTATGATCAATTATTAAGTTTACTTATCAAGTTTTACTCGATCTTTGACCGGATTTCAAACGCTTCCAGTGGACGTTGAAACTGCTGTGCCTGTTTTCCCAAAATTTCATCTAAAGGTAAATGCGCCTGTTTAATCAGCTGCTCCAGTTTTTGTGCTGCAATCCGAATATGTAAATGCAGCTGACCTTCATCATCATAATGTTCTGACTGGATTACATTTAAACCATAAAGCTGGTTGCGCAGCTTGCCGTAGGCGGGTTTCAGAATCAGGTCAAAGGATTGCAATTGTCCCATCAGGGCTTCATGTACCGCTTTACGCAGCAGGTCGATCCCTTCGCCACTATGTGCTGAAACATAGACACGTTCTGGCTCACCCGGGCGTCGATAAATAATTTTGGCCTCATCGCCGCTACAGTCAATTTTATTGTAAACCTGCAGGATCGGAACATCGGCACCAATTTCTTTCAAGACTTTTTCAACCGCTTCAATCTGCTCCAGCATTTCTGGACTACTTGAATCGATGACATGCAGCAACAGGGTAGCTTCTACGGTTTCTTCCAGGGTCGCCTTAAAGGATTCAACCAGCGAGTGGGAAAGATTGCGAACAAAACCCACCGTATCTGCCAATACCAGATTACCGATGCCATCCCATTCCAGACGTCTTAAAGTCGGGTCCAAGGTGGCAAAAAGCTGATCGGCTGCATAGACATCACTCTTGGCCAGCAGGTTAAACAGGGTCGATTTGCCGGCATTGGTATAACCGACCAAAGACACAGTGGGGACAGCTGCTTTTTGACGGGCAATACGACCTTGCATTCGGGTCTGGCGGACTTTATCAATTTTGGCTTTCAGTTGTCCCATGCGAATACGCAGTAAACGACGGTCAGTTTCAAGCAGGGTTTCACCCGGGCCACGCAAGCCAATGCCGCCTTTTTGGCTGTCGAGATTGCCACGGCTGCGAATTAAGCGGGATGATAAATGTTGCAGTTGTGCCAGTTCGACTTGCAGCTTGCCTTCATAGGTACGGGCACGCTGGGCGAAAATATCTAAAATCAGTTCGGTACGATCGACCACACGGCACTTGATGACCTGTTCCAGATTACGGGCCTGGGCCGGTGTCAGGGCATGATCGACAATGACCAGATTGGCGTCCAGTTCTTTTACGCGTTCGGCGATTTCTTCTGCTTTGCCTGACCCGATAAAAAATTTGGCATCCGGTTTGACGCGTTGAGCATGAATATGTTCCAGAATTTCGGCATCTGCAGATTGCGCCAGCAGATTAAACTCTTCAGCATCAAGGTCATCCAGCATTTGTACGCTGACACTCACCAGAATGACGCGTTCTTTCCCCCGATGTTGTTCTAAATATTCCACTCAGGCCAATCTCCACTTGAAAGCTTTAGTGTAGTTGAAAAAGAGCGAGGCAGATACTGAATTAGCGCGGCTTTGGTTTAAAGTGCGGTGACAAACAGTTGTGCAAGTGTTACCAGTACAGCGGCATAGATACAGGTACCACCCAAAATATATTTGAGCACTTGTAAAGGCTGAAGCTTTTCATTCGCAGGCTGGGTTTGATCTGGCATGGCAGCGATCCTTTTTAATCTAATATTCCGATGTTTTTATTCTAAATGATTTATTAATCCAATTAAAATTGAAGATATAGATCTTATTGGTCGGTTTTTATTATCAATGCATGTTGCGAATGAACAGTATAGAATGAGTTTAATTCGTGGATATTCCCTGTATCTAGCTTAGGATTTAGTGACGTTTTTATGAACCCAACTGTACAAGATCAAACATCTCACCGACATGGCTTGGCAAAATTCTGGCTTTATACGCGAAAAGTAACAGCTTCACTGGCTGTTATCAGTGAAGGGTTCTATTTGGTTTTCCGTCACGGTTTATACAAAAATCCGAACAATCCAACGAATACCCGTTATGTGCAACATTTTTGTCGACAGTTGTGCAAAGTATTCAATATAGAAGTCCAGGTGCACGGCGAAATTCCGCGCGAACCCGCTTTATGGGTGAGTAACCATGTGTCCTGGCTCGATATTGCAGTTTTAGGTTCAGGGGCACGCGTATTTTTTCTGGCCAAAGCAGAAATTGAAAACTGGCCAATTCTGGGTAAATTGGCCAAAGGTGGCGGCACTTTATTTATCAAACGTGGTTCTGGTGATTCGGTGCGTATCCGCGAACAGATTACCGGATTTTTAAAACAGAATATTCCCGTATTATTTTTTCCTGAAGCCACCACTTCAGATGGGCGAGCCATTAAAAAAGTACACGGCCGGATTTTGGGTGCTGCGATTGAGGCACAGCGTCCTGTGCAAATTTGCCTGATTTGTTATGTGAATCAGCAGGGCGACCTCGATGTGGTTGCGCCGTTTATCAATGACATCAGTTTTGCAGCCCATGTCAAAAAAGTACTGGAAATGCCACAAGTGATTGCACATTTAGTGGCTTTACCTGCAATCGCGACTGAGGGGCACACTGTTGAAAGCCTGACCCGTGTGGTACAGCAAACCATGCAGGCTGGCTTGGTGGAGTTGCAATCGCGTGTACTAGAAAAGACTTAATAAAAAACAACTGGATGAGAAATTTAGGCATTTGATATCTATTCTTGGGAATAGACGTGTATAGCCTCATCTTTGCTTTAAACATTTAAATGGCTTTGTGTTGGCAAAACTCTACTTTTGACAGACCCAAAGTAGGCAAAAGTCTTTATTAGCCATACACGACGTCCTGTCGTGATAGATAATATGTGACATCCTTGCCACACTCATATCTCTGAAACTTGGGCAAATCCATGAGAAGAAGGCAGCGTTAAAGAAGAGGCTATTTTAAATAGTTCAACTCAAGCTGTTTGTCACTTACATAAACCCTTCGATCGGCAACCAGGACACCAGTTTGAGCCCAGCTTTTTGGTACCATCTTATTCCGGGTTCTTTGGTGAAGGTTTTAACCTCTCCATTGGCTTTCTTGATTTTCCAGTTAATATTCTGGTTGGCATCCAGCACCAGTTTATAGGCATATTTACTTAAGTTCTGATCCATGGTTTGGTGCACTGCCTGTGCTAAAGAGGGGCTATTCAGTAATACACCAATTTCAGTGTTGAGATAGGCAGAACGTGGATCAAAGTTAAAAGAACCAATAAACACCTGTTTTTGATCGATTGCCATCAGCTTGGCATGCAGGCTGGAGCGGCTTAAACCTTTCAGGCTGACTTTGGCTTTTTTGGAAATTTCCGCTGTATTGGCATTGAGATGATCGGCATCTGGCGCTGCAAGGAACTCATATAGCTGCACATCATTTTCCAATAAATCCTGACGATATTTGGCATAAAAGGCATGTACCACGGCAACATCATTGGCTTTAAACGAATTGGTCAAGACACGGACCTCGATATTTTCATCCGCCAGTTTCTTTAAACGATCTGCGCCAATTTTTTCCGGAACAAAATAGGCAGAGACAATATCAACACTTTGTTCAGGTTTTTCCAGATGTTGTAATAACTGGAAGTTGAGATGTTCTTCGGCTTTGGCCTTGGCCTTGATTTTGCTTGGAGGATCTTTGACCACTTCGGCTTCGACCCAATCCAGTTGAATGTTTTGTTCCAGCCATTGGTCAAAGGCTCTGGAACGATTGGCCAGATCCAGATAATTCTGTGTGGCCTGATCCTGACTGTGCTTTTCCAGTTGTTGCTTCAGGCTTGGAAAGCGTAAGCCATGATGGCGCGGATTGACAATTTGCTGCACCGGATAGGCATAATCATCATTCCAGTATTCATCGAAGGAATGAATGATTTCATCTGAGGCTGCACCGACCAGCATCACATCGACATCGGAAAACTGATAAATTTCACTGACATTATAATACTGGTTACTCATATTGCGTCCACCAATCAGGGCAATCTGGTTGTCGGCAATAAAACTTTTATTATGCATGCGGCGATTAATACGCTTTAAATCCAGCACCATGTCCATGGCACGATATTTTCGAAAACGGTAGGGATTATACAGTTTGACATCGATATTCTGATGCTGGTTTAAGGCCAGATAAATGCCTTCCATTTTCTTGGCATTATTGTCATCCATTAACAGACGCACTTTTACGCCACGATCTGCCGCCTGAATAATCGCATGCAGGGCAAGGGTGCCAATCCGGTCGTTGTCCCAAATATAATATTGTAGATCCAGACTACGCTCGGCCTTCTTAATCAGCTGGATACGCGCACCCAGTGCTTCGAGTGGGTCATAGAGCACACGATAGCCGGTCAGGCCGATGTTCTGTTCACGTAAAGGTTCAACAATTTGCGCCAAACTGGTTTGTGAGGTATCTGTTTCAAATGCCATCTGGCTAGGCTGCTCAGTTTGCTTGGGCAAAGTACTGCATGCAGGAAGACCCAAGATCATGCTACAGCTCAGTAAAATCCCAGCTTTATAGCGGTAAATTGATGAAAAGCTGGGAGATTTTGAATGAGCTTGAACGTGGGGAGCAGTGGCCATATAAGTCGAAGAATGAAAAATTAGAATTGAGTATAATTGCCAGCTATGAAAAGATAAATATAAAGCCAGTAATCAGCTTCTCGACTCGACAAGGCAAATCTATGTGGGATACCAGTTCCGTACTTTTTTATTTTTATTTAGGCATGGCCATTCTGGCCATCTGGGCTGTGTACCAGGCATGGTCGAGTCAATCTCGTACCGAGACCATTCATCCATTTAAAGCATTTTGTCATTTGTTGGCTTTTTACCTGTCCTATTTACTGGTTCCACTGGTGTTCTTCAGTATTTATGCCGGATGGAGCGGTTATTATTCCTTGCATGAAGCTGTTTTTGTATTTTTCATCAGCGCCGTCTTGAGTTATGCACGCTTTATCGAGCCGCATTTAATTCAAGTGAAAACGACACAATATCAGATCAATGCGGATAAACGCTTAAAGCAACCCGTCCGGATTGCCCTGATTGCAGATTTACATATCGGTCTGTTTTCTGGTCATGAACGGCAGTTGCGACAAATTGTGCATAAGTTAAATCATGTTCAACCCGATTTGGTGGTGGTGGCCGGAGACTGGACTTATGAGCCGGAAAATAAACTGGCACAAGAACTGGCAGTTTTAAAAGAAATTCATGCCCCAGTCTATTCCGTCAATGGCAATCATGACGAGCAATATCCGGGACCACCGATTCAGGAACTGCTGCGTTATGCACTGCAAGTCAATCAGGTCATGGATATTGAAGGGCAAATTGTCGAATTTGATGAATTTCGGCTCTTGGGTGTGGGCGATCTCTGGGCGGGTAAAGCCGATATGCGCAGTCTGCCAGATTTACCTCAGGACAAGCCTTGGGTCATTTTGTCGCATAATCCCGATACGGTGGATATGATTCCCAAATTGCCGACACGTCCTCTCATGCTGGCTGGACATACCCACGGCGGACAGGTGGAATTGCCTTGGCTGACCGATTATGTCATGAAAAAAGTGTCAATTTTGGGGCATAAGAAGGGCATGTACCGTCATGAACATGCAGATGTGTTTGTCACGGTCGGCACCGGTTTGGTCGGCGTACCTTTTCGTTTTCGAGTGCCGCCCACTATCGATATTATTGAACTGATCTAAATGGAGATATTGTCCTGTTCAGCTTTAACTAATGATCCAGATCAGGATCAATAACAGCACTGCAATGGCTGCCAGAATCCAGATTTTATTTTCAATTTTTCGGGTTGGGACGTCTTCGCGTAATTGTCGTGCAGTGATTTCAGCTTCTGTGGGGGTATTTAGGCTCGGATGGGTCGGAATTTCAAGGGGAGGCGTTACCAGGTCAATCTCACCCGCATCATCACTAAAGCGCGGTCCTGTGCTTTCAGTTTTCATGACCACATCGTGCTCACGGACAATCTCTTCAATCACTTGCAGCGCCTGGATTTCATCCAAAGTCGTGTGCTCGGTGATATAGCGAACGGCCTCTATTTTTTTATCATCTTCCAGCAAAATAATAATATTGACCAACTGTTCCTGGGTTAGGGATTCAATAAGTTCCTGCATTGCCTTGCCTCATTGTCTGGTTGAGTCCATTTGATTGTTGAGCAAATTTAACGAGATAAGTAGCAGAGTTTCGTTGTGAAATCATAAAAAAGCCAGCATCGAATGCTGGCTTTTAAATCAAACTAAGACTTTAAATTTGATTATTTACATCATCATTCTTGGTTTCACGAATCAACAGAAATGCAATCAGTGACAGGATTGATGCTGCGGTCAGGTAATAACCGACTGCAGACAGACCATAAGTTGTTGCCAGTTTGGTGGCAATCAGCGGAGCAAAGGATGCACCAAAGATGCCTGCCAGGTTAAAGGTCAATGCAGAACCGGTATAACGTACTGAAGTCGGGAATATTTCAGACAATACAGTACCGATTGGCCCATAGGTTAAGCCCATGATCGCCAGACCAATACACAAGAACAGGAATACCACCAGCGTGCTGCCAGATTCCAGCATATCTGCAAAGAAAATCCCGAAGATGGCAGAGATAACACAGACTGCAATCGAGGTGGTTTTACGGCCAAATTTCTCGGCCAATACTGCAGAAAGTGGGATAAAGGCAGCAAAACATAGGGTTGCAACCAACTGCAATTGCAGGAATTCTTCACGAGAATAACCTAGCTGTTTAGTACCCCATTGCAATGCAAATACTGTGGTGAGGTAGAACACCACGAAGGTACAGATTGCAGCGATGGTGCCGAGTACCAGCATGCGAGAATGTTTTTTGAAGACTTGAACAAATGGAATGTTCACTTCTTTTTGTTTATCTAGCACCTTTTGGAATGCCGGGGTTTCATGCAGTTTTAAACGAATCCATAAACCGACAATCACCAGCAAGGCACTTGAGATAAATGGAATACGCCAGCCCCAAGCCATAAAGTCAGCCTCAGACATGAAAGCGCCCAACGTCAGGAAAGAACCTGTTGCCAGAATAAAGCCGATTGGAGCACCCAGTTGCGGGAACATGCCATACCAGGCACGTTTACCTTCAGGTGCATTCTCGGTGGCAAGAAGTACTGCACCTGACCATTCACCACCCAGCCCCAAGCCCTGACCTAAACGACAGAGTGCAAGCAAGAGTGGTGCAGCAATCCCGATTTGCGCATAAGTGGGCAAGAGGCCAATCGCAACGGTGGAAATACCCATGGTCAGCAAGGCAGCGACCAATGTGGCTTTTCGCCCGATCCGGTCACCCAAATGACCAAAGAGTGCCGCACCAATCGGGCGGGCAATAAAAGCAATGGCGAAAGTGGCCAGCGACTGAATGGTGGCAGTCATCGGATCTGTACTTGCAGGGAAGAACAGATATGGAAAAATAATGACAGCAGCAGTGGCATAGATATAAAAATCGAAGAACTCGATTGTAGTACCGACCAAGCTCGCGGTTAAAACGCGAAATTTTGAATTTTGTGCTGGCTGAGCAGCAGAATTAGACGACGCCATGAAGAACCTTACACTTACTAAAAATAAAAAAGCTTAGTTTTAA
Source organism: Acinetobacter sp. YH12200 (assembly GCF_013418175.1). Lineage (NCBI taxonomy): Bacteria > Pseudomonadati > Pseudomonadota > Gammaproteobacteria > Moraxellales > Moraxellaceae > Acinetobacter > Acinetobacter sp. YH12200. The sequence continues at coordinate 58,909 of NZ_VPCO01000016.1, read as the reverse complement.
AAGCGTAATCTTTTTAAAAAAGGCGTAATTTTTTAAAAAAACAACTGCAATCTTCTCGCTTTAACTCGCTCAGGGTCACTGAAATGAAAAAGAAGATGATTAAATCACGTAAAGATAGATAGACAGAAAATGTGATCCTGCGCCTATCAATACAAATATGTGCCAGATAGCGTGGGTATATCTTACTCTTTTTAAAGCGTAAAACAATGCACCTACGGTATAAGCCAATCCGCCAATGATCAGAAAGGTCAAAGATTGAGCACTGAGATATTGTTGCATATCATCCATCACCAGCAGCGCCAGCCAGCCCATGGCCAGATAAGCCGCCAAAGAAATTTTCTGGAAACGATGAATGAAAACGAACTTGAACAGTGTACCAATGAGGGCGATCACCCAGAGTGCAATCAATAAATACTGGGCTTTGGCTGTTGGAATGGCAATTGACAGGAAAGGCGTATAGGTTCCGGCGATTAAATAATAAATTGCAGTATGATCAACTTTTTTATAAAAATAACGACGGTCTGCTGCGGTGGCCATGTGATAGAGCATGGACGCAGAGAACAGCAAGATCATGCTCAGCGCATAGACCCAAAGTCCAATCCATTGTCCAGTACTGAGATAAGACCCTTTAATAATCAAAAGAATACCAGCAATTACCGATAGTCCAGCACCCACAGCATGACTGATATAATTAATTCGTTCCTCAGTGTGATCATAATCTGGAACCAGCGGCGCATTCTGCATGATTGTCATTCTTCTTTAAAATATACATTTGTATAGTAATTCAATTTTGCTTTTAGGTTAAGAAGATTTAAACTTGAGGGGCAATTCATTTCAGGTTTTATCTATGTCAACGTTGGCAACTCTCTCAGACCAAGAACAGCAGTTTTTAGATGTATTTCAGCAAGCTGTTGAAAGTGATCAATTTGATCGTCTGATCTTAAGCCAGTATAAAGGTGAACTGCAGGATTTAGAGAAAATGACCTTGCGAGTCATTTCATTAAATGGGCAAAAAGTACTGAGCTGTTTGTATCGCCATAAAACTCAGGATGTCACCAAAAACTATCCTTTAGCGGATGCACTGGCACAGGTGACAGTATTATTAGCATGTTGCAAGCAAGCCAATTTAATGACGCTAGATGAAGAATTACAGCTGAAAAAAAACAAGAAAAAAGCCATGTTGACCCGTACTAAAAACAAAAACTCGACGCTTCAGGTCAAGTCCGCTGAACAGGGTCATGACCGGATTAAACAACGTTATGTTGATCAGGACAGCATCTTTTTACAGCATCTCGGCATTAGCGATCATAACGCGCAGATCATTCCGAGCATGGCGCGTAAATGGAAACAGATTAATAAATTTGTCGAGATTTTTTCGGGTGCATTGGCGCAGCTCAAGCCACAAGTCGAAGGTCTGCGTGTGGTGGATTTTGGCTCCAGTAAAGGCTATCTGACCTGTGCTTTATATGACTATATGCAAAAACATGGTGAGACGCCGTGGGTTACAGGGGTGGAACTGAATCCGAAAATGGTCGAGTTCTGCCAAAAGGTCGCGCAACAATCTGACTTTGATCAGCTCGACTTTTTTCAGGGCGATGTGCGTACTTATGCACCGAAACGCCTGGATGTAATGATCGCTTTGCATGCCTGTGATGTGGCAACGGATTTTGCGATTCACAGCGGTATTCGCCTGAATGCACAGATGATCATGTGTGCGCCATGTTGCCATAAGGAATTGCGCCCACAGTTACAGGCGCCAAAAGTGCTGAGTCCGATGCTGCAATTTGGTATTCATGCCGGTCAACAGGCAGAAATGCTGACCGATACCATTCGTGCGTTATTGCTGAAAGCCTATGGTTATGAAACCAAAGTTTTTGAGTTTGTGGCACTGGAACATACCAGTAAAAATAAAATGATTCTGGCGACGAAACGCAAAGATTACCAACAACCCGATCAGGAGGTCTTGAAACAGATTCAGGACTTGAAAGAAATGTACGCTATCCAAAAACATTCACTGGAATTGTTATTGAATAATCAGTGGGATCAGCAGGGGATTGGTTCTAAATGCTAAAGGATTCAGAGTTTAAAATTGTTTCGGGTGGTTGGGAGGATTTAGCGAAGCATGCCAAACCCATTCGCGAAGCCGTGTTTATTCAAGAGCAGAATATTGCCGCTGAAGAGGAATGGGATGAGCAAGATGCCATTTCCATCCATTTTGTGGTCTATGAAAAGGGTCATGTGATAGCCACTGCAAGATTGCTGGCGAATAACAGTGTAGGTCGTGTTGCAGTGTTAAAGTCACATCGTGGCTTGAAAATCGGGCAGCAATTGATGCAGGCGATTATCGATTATGCCAAAGCAGATCATCGAAAAGATTTAAAACTGTCTTCGCAAGTACATGCCATCGGTTTTTATCAGGCATTGGGTTTTAAGGTTCAGGGCGAAGACTATCTGGATTGCGGCATCCCGCATATTGATATGTATTTAAAGCTTTAATTTTTTAGTTATTGAGATACAAAAAAGCGAGGCATTGACCTCGCTTTTTTACGCCCTTACTGAATCAAGATCAGTGGCCATGCGCTGAGCTATGCTCGGCACTCTCCATGTTGGCATGTTCTTCAGTTGACATATTATGTTCATTCGCTGTTGTATCGGAATGAGCCGTATTGGCAGTCGCACGTGCCTCACGATCTGCTTGAGCCTTCGCAATTGCTTCAGGAGACATGGTCGGTGCATTTTTAAAAGCATGCTGCTGGGTCGTCTGTTTATTTTGCTGGCTTGGCATGTAATCCGGTTCATTCGTCACCGCAAGCCAAAAAATAAACATGAATAATCCACCTAAAATACAGAAGATAATAAGTGCTTTCCAACCCCAAGGGGATTTTTCAGGTGAACTGTGATCAGTCATAGGTCTTACCCACGTGGATATCAAACTTATGTAACTTTATAACATAAATTGATCAAAAAGCAGATCAAAATCTGTCATTAGACGAGTGTATCCAGTGATTCAGCTAGATCCGGAAAATAAAAAGAGCAACTCAGTTCCTCTTTTTATTTAGAGCTCAAAATTATTGAATTGGCTGGCCTTCTGCTGCCCGGTCTTTCAGGAGTTGCGGTGCTTTGAAGCGTTCACCATACTTATTTTCGAGTACCTTGGCACGGGTCAGCGCCTTGGCCAGACCATACTGATTTAAGAATTGCACCGCGCCACCCGTCCAGGCTGCAAAGCCAATGCCAAAAATGGAACCGACATTGGCATCGACCACAGACTCCAGCACGCCTTCTTCCAGACAGCGCACGGTATCCAGTGCCTGCACAAACAGCAAACGATCTATCATTTCCTGTTCAGAAAGATCAACCTCTTTTTTCCAGTGGTTGAGACCCGTCCAGAGCTGCTTTTTACCATTTTCTGGATAATCATAAAAACCTGCCCCGGCAGCCTTACCTTTGCGGTTAAACTCATGAATCATACTGTGAATAACTTCATCTGCGGGTGATTTGGTGATGGTCTGACCTTGTGCTTCTAAGGCTTTGTATCTTTCATTGGCCACATGTTCGGAGAGGGTCAAGGACACTTCATCCTGAATGGCCAAAGGCCCGACTGGCATACCGGCTTTGAGTGCGGCCATTTCAATCCGTGCCGGATGCACGCCTTCTGCCAGCAGGCGCAAACCTTCTTGAACGAACGTACCAAAGACACGACTGGTAAAGAAGCCACGGCTGTCATTTACCACAATCGGTAATTTGCCAATCTGCTGGACAAAATCAAAGGCTTTGGCCAGTGTTTCTGCTGAAGTATTTTGACCCTTGATAATTTCGACCAGCTGCATTTTATCGACCGGACTAAAGAAATGCAGACCGATAAAGTTTTGATCATTTTTTGAAGCCTGAGCTAAATCTGTAATAGGCAGGGTCGAAGTATTTGATGCCATCACGCCATGACTGGCAAGATACTGTTCTGCTTCTTGTGTGACTTGAGCTTTCAGTGCGGGATTTTCAAACACCGCTTCAATGATCAGGTCACAACCGGCCAGATTTTGATTGGATGCAGTCGCTTGAATCAGGCTTAAAACCTGATCTCGTTGATCAGCAGATAAACGTCCTTGAGCTACTTTTTTATCCAGCAGTTTCTGGCTATAAGCTTTACCTTTTTCAGCCGCTTCAATCGAAATGTCTTTTAAAATAACCTGAATGCCTTTGCTGGCAGTCACATAAGCAATGCCTGCGCCCATCATGCCTGCGCCCAGAATGCCAATTTTAGTGGCTTTCCATTTCGCAATCTTTTGGGGACGGCAGGCACCGGATTTGATCGCATTCAATCCATGCCAAAAAGTAGCGATCATATTTTTAGAAATCTGACCGGTGGCCAGATAAGTAAAGTAACGCGATTCAATGGTCAGCGCCGTATCGACATCGACCTGAGCACCTTCTACCGCTGCCGACATGATTGCTTCAGGTGCAGGATAGCAACCTTTGGTTTTATCACGCAGCATCGCTGGGGCAATCGCCAGCATCTGTGCAACTGCTGGCGTTGAAGGACTACCACCCGGAATTTTGTAGCCTTTTACATCAAAAGGCTGTTGTGACTTCGGATTGGCTTTGATCCAGACAATGGCTTTGTCTAAGAGTTCATCGGTATTGTCTGCCACATCGTGAATCAGCCCTAAAGATCGGGCTTTCTCTACACCCAACTGTTTGCCTTCCATCAACAAGGGAAAGGCATTTTGCAGGCCGAGCAGGCGCACGCTACGGACAATACCACCGCCACCGGGTAGTAAACCCAGTGTGACTTCAGGCAGGCCAAACTTGCTTTTAGGGTCATTCAAGGCAATACGATGATGGGCACACAGAGCAATCTCCCAGCCACCGCCCAGTGCTGTGCCATTTAGTGCAGCCACAACCGGAATGCCGCGGGTTTCGATATAACGCATCTGTGCTTTCATCTCTTCAATCATGTTGAAGAATTCAGTCGCATGTTCAGGTGTAGCTTGAATCAGTTCATCCAGATCGCCACCGGCAAAGAAGGTTTTTTTCGCAGACCGGAAAATGATGCCAGTAATATTTTCATCAGCTTTGAGTTTTTCTACGGTTTCAGCCAAAGCGCTACGAAAATCTGCATTCATGGTATTGGCAGACTGGTTTGGAGAATCAAAGGTCAGAATGACGATATTATCTTCAGTTTTTTGATATTGAATTGCGCTCATAAATTTTTATCCAGATCATAATGGGATGAATTTGGCATTAATATCCTGATTAGATTTTAGAAATTTTCCTTATTCCGGAGCCTTTCCAAATTCATCTAAATTCTTGGTTTAAGCTTCAGTTCGACCTGCCTTACGAAATGTATTTCTCATTTAGCAAAAGTAGGCAAAACCATTGTCATACGCAAAATCTATTAATTTTGTAAAACAATGATCTTGCGCTAAAACCAAAGCAGTGCTTTGGTTTTGCTCAGGTTGCATATGACTAAAACGTGAATCAAACACTTTAAATATTTGAGTTAAACCAATTCAATAATGGTGGCGATGCCCATACCGCCACCGACACACAGTGTGGCTAGTCCACGTTTTTTGCCTTGGCGTTCTAACTCATCCAGTAAAGTTCCCAGAATCATCGCGCCTGTTGCGCCCAATGGATGACCCATAGCGATTGCACCACCATTCACATTCACTTTCGCTGGATCAACATTGAGTTCGCTAATAAATCGCATCACCACCGCAGCAAAAGCTTCATTGACTTCAAACAGGTCAATATCATCAATCGTCAAGCCAGCTTTAGCCAAAGCTTTACGTGCTGCCGGGGCAGGGCCGGTCAGCATAATGGTAGGATCAGCCCCGACCAGCGCCGTGGCCAGTACTTTGGCACGCGGTTTTAAACCTTGTTCTTTGATCGCTTGTTCTGATGCGATGAGAACTACGGCTGCACCATCGACGATTCCGGAAGAATTCCCGGCATGATGCACATGATTCACCGTGCCAACTTCAGGATATTTTTGTAGGGCGATGGCATCAAAGCCCATCTGTCCCATGGTCGCGAAACTAGGATTGAGTTTGCCTAAGCCTTCAGCAGTTGTGGTCGGTTTGATAAATTCGTCTTTGTCCAGAATCACCACACCGGCCTTGTCTTTGACCGGGATAACAGAAGCGTTGAAATAACCATTGGCTTGTGCGGCAGCGGCTTTCTTCTGGGATTGCTCGGCAAACTGGTCTATGTCGGTGCGGCTATAACCGTCAATCGTGGCAATCAAGTCCGCGCCAATACCTTGCGGAATAAAATCACAGGCCATATTGGTTTCAGGATCCAGTGCCCAAGGGCCGCCATCGGAACCCATCGGCACGCGGGACATGGATTCGACGCCGCCTGCAACGACCAGATCTTCCCAGCCAGAACGGATTTTTTGTGCAGCCAGATTGACAGCTTCCAGACCGGAAGCACAGAAACGGTTGATTTGTACACCGGCGACATCATTGTCCCAACCCGCTGCGATCGCCGCGGTTTTGGCAATATCGGCGCCTTGATCACCAATCGGAGTGACACAACCCAGCACAATATCATCGACTTTTGATGTATCAAATTGATGACGTGCCTGAAGTTCGTTAAGCAAGCCAGTCAGTAATGAAATGGGTTTGACTTGATGTAAAGATCCATCTTTTTTACCTTTTCCGCGTGGCGTGCGAATGGCGTCGATAATATATGCCTCGCTCATAGCATGTCCCTTTTATTAATTTGCTGAAAATTATTCTAATGACTCGAGTGTAATACTTAAATTTTGAAGTGCAATGACGAGAACGGACCAGATCATTTGATGATTTTTGCCAATAAAAAAAGCCCAGGTCTGGAAACCTGGGCTGGAGAAGAGGATATCCAGAATTTTAATTAATGATAACCATGCAACTGGCGATATAGACCTGGGGTTACACCGGTCCATTTCTTGAAGGCACGATGGAAGGTACTGGTTTCACTGAAACCGACCTGCTGCGCGACATCTTCGAGGGTTAGATCTGGATTCAATAACAGATGAATCGCGGCATCACGGCGCAGGGCATCTTTCACGCCTTGATAGCTTTTACCTTCGGCTGCCAGACGGCGGCGCAAGGTTTGAGGAGATAAATACAGCATTGACGCGACATCGTTTAATGTCGGCATTTCTTCGCCAATCTGGCTCTTCAATACATCACGGATTCTTGAGGTCAGCGAGTTGGTATTTTTAAACTTCACCAAGAGCTGAGCAGGCGCAGCTTTCAAGAATTCCTCTAAGGTTTCTTCATTCTGACGGATCGGCAGGTCCAGATAGTCCGCAGCAAAGGTGATTTCGGTGCGTGGCATGTCGAACTGCATTACCGGCGCAAAGAACAGGGCATCATATTCATCGGCATGGGCTGGACGTGGATAGCTAAAATGCACACGTTCCAGCGGTAAACGACGTTCAATCAGCCAAGATGCCAGACCATGCCAGATCATCAGCATGCTTTCGGTAATAAAATGATCCGGATCCATCGCATTTGGAATGAGGGGCACCAGACGTGCTTCGTGTTTGTCACGTTCCAGGGTCACCGACCAGTCATCACCGAAGAGTTTATAGAACTGCGAAGAAAGTTCCAGTGCATCACCTAAGGTTTTGGCATGAATGATGAGCTGACACATGATGGCAAAAGTGCCCAATCGGCGTTGCTGTTTGTCAAAGCCAACATGCTCGTCCTGGGTCACCATCCATAACATTTTAATAAAGCGGGTATATTGTTCAGGTGAAATACGGGCTTTAGGTTGATGCAGCAGTTCTGCTTCAATTCCGACGTGAGACAATAAAGTATCGACATCCATGCCTAAGCGCTTGACGCCAGATAAGGCTGCATTGACGAAATGGATACTGATCGTATCACGACTCATGTTTAATCCTTCAGTCTCTTTAATGTTCACTAATATTTGACCTAAATGACGAAAAATAATAAAGCAATGGCAATTTACAAGAACACCTTTGCCATTTTCTTACATATTAGATTGCCGAAACTATCAAGGTAAATGGCTGAACATGACATTGTTTTTATGCATTTATGTTTCTATGATGCTGAAAAAAGCAATATAAGTAGAGCAAATACTCCAATGTCATATACCTTAAAAGGATTGAAAATTCTAGACTTTTCTACATTATTGCCGGGCCCATTCGCGACATTATATCTGGCTGATCTCGGCGCCGAGGTTGTGCATATTGAATCACCGACCCGCCCGGACCTGTTGCGATTAATGCCCCCCTTTGCCAATGGACAGGCCACTTCACAGAGTTATCTGAACCGAAACAAGCAATCGGTAGCACTGGATTTGAAAGATCCGACCAATATCGAACTGGTCAAATCCAAGATTGCAGATTATGACATTGTGATTGAGCAATTCCGTCCCGGCGTGATGCAACGGCTTGGACTGGACTACTTAATCTTAAGCGAAATTAACCCCAAATTAATTTACTGTTCCATCACTGGTTATGGCCAAACCGGTACTTATAAAGCGAAAGCAGGACATGATATTAATTATCTGGCCTTGTCCGGTATTGCTGGACACAGTGGCCGGATTGAAAGTGGGCCACCTGCTTTAGGTATTCAGGTTGCCGATATAGCCGGTGGTTCCATGCATGCCGTAATTGCGATTCTGGCGGCGGTGATCGAACGCCAGCGCAGCGGTAAAGGTCAATATATTGATATTTCCATGACCGATTGTGTGGTCACCATGAATAATCTGGCCGCATCCGCCAGTCTGGCTGGCAATCAGCATCAACGACCTGAGTCTGGCTATCTGAATGGCGGGACTTTCTATGACTATTATGCAACACAGGATGGACGTTATCTGTCGATTGGCAGTCTGGAACCTCAATTTATGCAGGGATTGGCCCAGGCTTTAGAACTGCCGATTATTCTAGAAAAAGGCAATTCTTTTGCTCCAGAAGATTGTGCTGCGGTGAAACAGGTAATTCAAAATAGAATAAAGTCAAAACCATTATCGGAATGGCAAACACTATTCGCAGCGCTGGATGTCTGTGTCGAGCCGGTGCTAAAACTTGAAGAAGCTTTGCATTCTGATTTAGCGCAACAGCGAGAATGGCTAGTACAGGTTCCATTAAAACCTGATAGTCAGCAGACCGAAGCACAACTGGCCTGTCCGATTAAATTTTCACGTTCAAAGATACGTTATGATTTTGCCGGTCAGTTTTTGGGTGAGAGTGAAAAATGGTAATATTTTTAATTATTTAAAAGACAAAAAGGGTAAAAGATTGAAATATCACTATATGAAGATAACTGCTAACGATTGATGAATTAAAGCATTATTGCTTTAAAACTACACTAAATGCGCTAAACCGTGATATCAGTGAAACTTTGGCAGGCTTATCAATAAAACAGCTATGAAATATGTATAAAAAGCATTTTATTGATAGGTTTAATCTCGCTATCCTTGCGATCGATATAATAGAAACTACTAGCAGCTGTACGCCATGTATTTATATACTGATTTCGATCAGCAACTGATTAATGAACGTGTTGCACAGTTCCGTGACCAAACGGAACGTTATTTAGCCGGTAAACTCACCGAAGATGAGTATCGTCCGCTTCGTCTGCAAAATGGTCTGTATGTACAGCGTTATGCGCCGATGTTACGTATTGCAGTGCCTTATGGTTTGATGAACTCAAAGCAACTGCGTAAAGTGGCTGATTTGGCTAAAGAATATGACCGTGGTTACGCGCATATTTCGACCCGTCAAAACATCCAGTTTAACTGGCCGGCACTGGAAAACGTGCCAGATATGCTGGCTGAACTGGCGACCGTGCAAATGCATGCGATTCAGACTTCAGGCAACTGTATCCGTAATACCACGACGGATCAGTATGCCGGTGTAGTGGCTGGTGAAATTGCCGATCCGCGTCCGACCTGTGAATTGATCCGTCAATGGTCAACTTTCCATCCGGAATTTGCCTTCTTGCCACGTAAGTTCAAGATTGCAGTCTCTGCGCTTGAAGAAACCGATCGTGCCGCCACTGCATTCCACGATATCGGTGTATATATTGTGCGTAATGAAGCCGGCGAAATGGGCTATAAAATCAAAGTGGGTGGTGGTCTTGGCCGTACGCCAGTGATTGGCAGCTTTATCCGTGAGTTCCTGCCACGTGAAGACCTGATTGCTTATCTTGAAGCAGTGCTTCGTGTGTATAACTTGCATGGTCGTCGCGACAACAAATATAAAGCCCGTATCAAAATTTTGGTCAAAGCTTTAACGCCAGCGGTATTTGCTGAGAAAGTTGAAGCTGAATTTGCGCATACTGTTAAGACTTTGAAAATCGATGCAGATACCTTGGCAAAAATGGATGAAAACTTCACCCCATTTGATTATCAAGATTATGCAGATGAAGATTTTACTGAATTGTTTGCGCAATATCCAAAATTCAAACAGTGGTTCAATATCAATACCAATGCCCATAAAGTGAAAGGTTATCGTATTGTGACGATTTCACTGAAACGTGCCGGCATTGCACCGGGTGATGTCAGCACTGAAGAAATGAACCTGATTGCAGACCTTGCCGATCAGTACACTTTCGGTGAATTACGTACCACGCATGAACAAAATATCTCGTTGGTCGATGTGCCGCAAAAAGATTTGTTTGCTGTATGGCAAACCCTTGAACAAAACAACCTGGCACGTGCACATATCGGTTTCTTGACCGACATCATCTGCTGCCCGGGCGGTGATTTCTGTTCATTGGCCAATGCAAAATCGATTCCGATTTCTGAAGCGATTTCACGCCGTTTTGATGATCTGGATACCATTTACAACTTGGGTAAACTGGACTTGAACATCTCTGGTTGTATGAATGCCTGTGGTCATCACCATGTCGGTAATATCGGGATCTTGGGTGTTGATAAAAAAGGCGCTGAATTCTACCAGATCACGCTTGGCGGTAATGCAGACCATGATGCCTCAATTGGCGACATTCTTGGGCCGTCATTTGCAGCAGATGTGGTGCCGGATATTGTAGAAGAAATTCTAAATACCTATCTTGATCTACGTCAGGACGCTGAAGAGTTTATCGATACTTATCGCCGTGTTGGCATCCAACCATTCAAGGAGCGTGCATATGCTTAATACCGCACTCGCAGTGCTCTCTAAAGATGGCACAGTGACAGAAAATACTTACCAGCTCATCGGTGAAGAGGGTGTTTTACCACAAGGTGATGTGGTCCTGACGGTAGATCAGTTAGATCAACTTCGCCATGTTTCAGGTAAAAAAGCATTGTACTTAACCGTTGATGCTTCACCTGAAAGCAATGAATTTCCGCTAGCTCAATTAGATGCAATCTTTATTGAATTCGCCGGTTTTAATGATGGCCGTGGCTATTCATTTGCAGCACTTTTACGCCGTCAAGGTTTTCAAGGCGAACTTCGTGCCACTGGTGATGTATTCAAAGATGTGTTGAACTACATGAAGCGTTCTGGTTTCGATACTTTCGTGATTAAAGAAGGTAAAGACATTCAGGAGGCGGCTGCCGGTTTAAATGATTTTAAAAATCCGTACCAGGCATCGACCGCGGTGAATCAGGCAAATTATCAAACAGGTGCCTAACCTGAGGGTTAAAAAGCTTGTCTGTAAATAAGTCTATTTTTCTTATAAACAAAAAGCCTGCAATGCAGGCTTTTTGTTTGCTTTAGACGATAGATATGATTGTTTCTATACTATCCTGAATGCTTTAAATTGCTGCGAATTGCTGTAGCATAAGTATCTTTATGCTGAGAGTAACGCGAGCAGAGCGCTAATTTTCGAGTATGCAAAATCAATCAAGAGGGCGATTTTAATGGGATCGTCATCTGATTTATTTTTTTAATTTTTTCATGATGAAGTGACTTGTCTTTATGCAAAATTCTATCCGTATTGGTATTGCTGGTTATGGCAACTTGGGTCGTGGCGTTGAAACCGCCATTCAAAAGAATCCAGATTTACAACTTGTGGGTATTTTTACCCGTCGTGCGCCTGAAACGGTATCTCCTTGTTTCGCAGCAACCCAAGTGTTCCATATGGACTCACTGACAGATTTCCAAGATAAAATTGATGTGCTGATTTTATGTGGCGGTTCAAAAGACGACTTACCGCAACAAGGTCCGATCTTGGCCAGCCAGTTTAATATTGTCGATAGTTTTGACACCCACGCACGTATTCCTGAATATTATGCAGCGGTCGATGCACCTGCAACAGCCAGCAAGAAAACTGCGATGATCTCTATTGGTTGGGATCCAGGCATGTTCTCGATTAATCGCTTATTTGGTGAAGCTTTACTGCCAGACGGTGAAACCTATACTTTCTGGGGCAAAGGCTTAAGCCAGGGTCATTCAGATGCCATTCGTCGTGTAGAAGGTGTGAAAGCAGGGGTGCAATATACCATTCCTTCAACAGAAGCAATTGAGAAAGTACGTAGTGGTATTCGTCCAGTATTAACGACCAAAGAAAAACATACCCGTGAGTGTTATGTGGTGCTTGCAGAGGGTGCAGATGCAGAAGCAGTGAAGCAAGCGATTGTGACCATGCCGGATTATTTTGCCGACTATGACACGACTGTGAATTTCATTGATGAAGCAACTTTAGCACAAGATCACCAGCGTATGCCGCATGGTGGTTTTGTGATTCGTAGTGGAAACACCAGTGATGCACATAAACAAGTGCTTGAGTTTTCATTAAAACTAGAAAGTAATCCAGAATTTACAGCCAGCGTTTTAGTTGCTTATGCACGTGCAACTTATCGTTTAAATCAAATGCAGCAGTATGGTGCAAAAACAGCATTTGATGTGGCACCGGGCTTGTTGTCAATGAAATCACCTGAGCAACTTCGTAAAGAAATTCTTTAAGTCTTATCATTTAAAGTACAGCTTTGAATATTTGACGATAAAAAGCCTCCAATCGGAGGCTTTTTGATTTCTAAAATTCCCCCTCCTTTATTAAAGGATGAGGAACGATGTTCCGCAAGAGGGGAGGATTTCTAAAATCCCTCTAAATCTCTCTTTTAAAAGGGAGACTTTTAATTAAAGCAACTCAATCGCCACAGCAGTCGCTTCACCGCCACCGATACAAAGTGCAGCAATACCACGTTTACCACCGGTACGTTTCAGCGCATGAATCAAAGTCAGGATAATACGTGAACCGGTTGAACCGACAGGATGACCGAGGGCACAGGCACCGCCATTAATATTGACTTTTTCAGGATCAAGCTTGAACTCATCCATTGGACACATGGTCACCATGGCAAAGGCTTCATTGATTTCCCAGAGGTCGACATCTTGAGCATTCCAACCTGCTTTATCGAGAACCTTTTGAATTGCACCCACTGGCGCTATGGTAAATTCAGAAGGATGCTGTGAATTTGAAGCATAGGCAACAATTTTGGCCAAAGGATTTAAACCTTTTGCTGCGGCATGATCCGCTGAGCTAATCACCAGAGCTGATGCACCATCAGAAATTGAGCTGGCATTGGCAGCGGTAATGGTACCGTCTTTGGCAAAGGCTGGACGCAGGGTTGGAATTTTATCAATATTGGCATTGAAGGGTTGTTCATCTTTATCAACAACCACATCACCTTTACGTGTTTTTACCGTAACTGCTACGATTTCATCAGAAAAATAGCCTTCATTCACAGCAGTTTGTGCACGTTTCAATGAGCGAATGGCGAAATCATCCATCTGTTCGCGAGTATAGCCTTTGGTATTTGCCATATCTTGGGCAAATGAACCCATCAAACGACCAGTCTCGGCATCTTCAAGACCATCAAGGAACATATGGTCTTTGATTTCACCATGCCCCATACGGAACCCGCCACGTGCCTTAGGCAGCACATAAGGTGCATTGGTCATTGATTCCATACCCCCTGCCACAACAATATGTGCAGAGCCGGCTTTAATCATATCGGCTGCTTGCATCACTGCTTTCATGCCAGAACCACATAGCTTATTAATGGTTACTGCCCCAGTCGAATCCGGAAGACCTGCCTGACGCATCGCTTGACGTGCAGGTCCCTGTTTTAAACCTGCAGGAAGAACACAACCCATAATGACTTCTTCAATATCTGCGGGTTGTAAACCTGCACGAGCAATTGCTTCTTTAATTGAAGCGGCACCAAGTTCAGGAGCAGTTACACTGGCAAGGCTGCCTTGAAAGCCACCCATGGCTGTACGTGCACCATTGACAATCACGATGTCGGTCATTGTTATATCTCCGTATAAGTTTTAATTAATTTCTCAAACATAAGCAGTATATTGAAAAAAAACTAGGATTGAAGGGTTAATCGCAGTCAATCTTAAACTGGATAGTTCTGTTAGCATGAGGAGAGGCTTTCTACCCGGATATGCCCCATTTTACTCAGTACAATACGCTGCTGGCTGGAAAGTTGAGCAGAACAATAATAGAAACTACCATTCGAACCAATCGGAAGGGCGGTATGTGCCTGATAAGTGACACTTGGTGAACTTAATGCGCCTCGCCAACTCAGGTTGCCATATTTAAGATTTAGAGCATCAATGTGTAAAATTTGTTCGCCTGCATCGACTTGCCGGTTTTTATTTTTATCAATAAAGACCAGTATATTTTTATTCCATTGATTGGGGTGACAGCTGAGTGAATCCTGACTGGGACAGATCACAATATTCTGGTGAAACACGGCAGCCTGACTACGTGCATAACGGTTAACCGCAGATAATTTGATAGGAATCTGTTTGGCTTCCTGTCTGGACTGATATTCATGAAAGTAAGGCAGGGCAATACTGGCCAAAATTGCAAGCACTGCAACACAGATAATCAATTCAACAATAGTGAACGCTCTTGTTATTTTTCTATACATAGAGTTACCTGATTTATATATTATTTTTATAGGAAACATGTTATTAATTATGCGTTTTTTATGCTTTGTTGAGCGTGTAATTTAGCTGTTACTCAAAATTCAAGAAAGCTATTAAAAAATAATTGGCAATCACAATAGGTCATTCAGAATAAAAAATTGAGTAAAAAATTACTGAATTACAACGGAAATTGTAAGTAATTTTGTCAATAATTTACTTGATTAAATTAATCAAGCACTTGGAAAAATAATAAAGTGTTTGTATGATGCCATGTGAATAGCTTAAGAATAAAACTGGGGTAATAAAAAGCCTATCTCAGGATGGCCTATTACGGGCTTGAGCTTGAACAACAATTGTTATCTCTGGAGGATAAATCCATGAAAATGAGTCGTATTGCTTTAGCTATGCTTGTAGCTGCACCTTTTGCTGCTGCAAATGCAGGCGTAACTGTTACTCCGTTGATGTTAGGTTATACATTCCAAGACACTCAGCACAACAATGGCGGTAACGATGGTGAGTTAACAACTTCTGGTCAAATGGAAGATGATTTATTTGTAGGTGCTGCTATTGGTGTAGAACTTACTCCTTGGTTAGGTTTTGAAGCTGAATATAGCCAAGTAAAAGGCGATATGACAGGTCTACCTGGTGCTGAATACAAAGGTCAGAATATTGCAGGTAACTTCTATGCAACTTCTGATGTATTCACTGGCAACTATGACAGCAAAGTAAAGCCATACATGCTTTTAGGTGCGGGTCACTACAAATATGAATTTGATGGTGCTGATGAAGTTCAATTAGGTCGTGTTGGTCGTGGTTTTGAAGAAGAAGGTACGCTAGGTAACGCGGGTATCGGTGCATTCTGGCACATCAACGATGCATTGGCACTACGTACTGAAGCTCGTGGTACTTACCACTTTGACGAAAAATTCTGGAACTATACAGCACTTGCTGGCCTTAACGTAGTTCTAGGTGGCCGTCTGAAGCCAGCTGCTCCAGTAGTAGAAGTTGCTCCAGTTGAGCCTGTAACTCCGGTTGCTCCAGCTCCACAAGAGTTGACTGAAGACCTGAACATGGAACTTCGTGTGTTCTTTGATACCAACAAATCAAACATCAAAGATCAATACAAACCAGAAATCGCGAAAGTTGCTGAGAAGCTAGTTGAATATCCAAACGCTACTGCTCGCATCGAAGGTCACACTGACAACACTGGTCCACGTGCACTAAACGAACGTTTATCTCTGGCTCGTGCTAACTCTGTTAAATCTTCACTTGTGAATGAATACAACGTAGATGCATCTCGTTTGTCTACTCAAGGTTTCGCTTGGGATCAACCGATTGCTGACAACAACACTAAAGAAGGTCGTGCTATGAACCGTCGTGTATTCGCGACGATCACTGGTAGCCGTACTGTACTAGTTGAAGGTCAACAACAAGCTCAATAATTAATTATTGAATTGTTAAAAAAGTGGCTCCTATGAGCCGCTTTTTTTATATCTGAATTTTGACTACACTACCTAGGCACTGAAAATGTAGTTGAGTAAAAGCGTGAGTATAGAAATTCCGGAAGATTTACAAAATCTGGAAGCCAATAGCGGAATTTTCTCGATCTGGATGATTTTCCATCATTATGGAATTGACCTGCATATTCCGGACTTGGTTCAGCTCTGTCGTCACAATCCGGAAATGGGAACTTCAACTATTGCCCTTGCAGTGGCTTTGCAGACGCTGGGACTGGATGTTGCTTTTTTTAGCGAATATGATGCAGATAAACAGCCAGTCGAGCTTGATTTTTATCAACAAGCACAGACACTTAAAATACCTGTTGAAGAGCGTGTGATCTCTTATACAGAAGTCCAGCAGCAGGTGGAAGCAGGCCGTTTCGTGATTGTTTTCTACGATACCTTAGAAGGGGTCGGTAATCATTCACTGATCTATGCAATAGATGAACATGAGATCAGTTTCTTTGACAGTTTTGATGCGATGCCGGCAGATGTATTCGAGCAGCAGCGTCAGGCAGAGGGGATCTGTCAGCAAGTGATTGTGATCGATGACCGTAATTTTGTCATGCGGCATAACTAATCTAAGAAATTAAAAATCAGCCCGTAGGCTGATTTTTTAATTTATGATGGTTTATTCCTGATCAAGTTTCATGGGTTGTACATCCATCTCTTGATAAGACACCAGTTTGGATTTTTTCTTCCATTTGTATCCGAACCAGATTGCCAAGAACAATGGAATACTGATATAGGTCGAGAGAACCCCCATCCATTGACCTGCCAGAACATCCTGATAGTTTTGACCAAGGACGACAATCGCACAGAGAATAAAAGCAAACCAAGGAGCAAAGGGGAAGAACTTGGCGCGATAAGCCAGATCTTCCAGTTTGTAGCCTTGAGCCAAGTAACCTTTGCGGAAGCGATAGTGTGAAATCGCAATCCCGAGCCAGACAATAAAGCCGCACATGCCCGACATATTGAGTAGCCAGTTAAAGACTTCCTGTTCACCGAAGAAGGTGGTCAGGAAACACAGTGCTGCGATCGCAGTGGTGGCATACAGGGCATTCATCGGTACACCACGTGGATCCAGACGGCCAAACAGTTTTGGCGCACTACCTTTACGTGCCATATCAAATAGCATGCGTGTAGATGAATACATGCCTGAGTTACCCGCAGACAGAATGGCTGTCAAAATCACCGCATTCATAATGCTCGCAGCAAAGGCAAAGCCGGCCTTTTCATAGAGCAGGGTAAAAGGAGAAAGCGCAATATTGTCGGTCGCAGCCGCCTGTAATAAGCGTGGGTCATTGTAGGCAATTAATGTGCCGATAATGAAAATACACACGATATAAAATAACAGGATACGCCAGAAAATCTGCTTGATTGCCACCGGAATGGTTTTCTTTGGATCTTTCGATTCGCCCGCAGCCACCCCGACCATTTCGGTTCCTTGAAAGGAGAATCCGGCAATCATCGCCACGCCAATTAAGGCTTGGAAACCACCGACAAAAGGTGCGTCACCAATACTCCAGTTGGCAAATGCTTCTGCGCCTGGGGTCAGCATAATCTTCACGATCATCCAGATACCGATAATGATAAAGGCAATAATCGCGACAACTTTCACCAGAGAGAAGAAGAATTCAGATTCACCAAAGCCTTTAACTGTCAGGGCATTAATCCCAAAAATAATGGCCAGGAAAATTGCACTCCAATAAACACCAGGAATATCGGGAAACCAGAATTTCATGATGAACTGAACGGCAACCAGCTCAAAAGCTACGGTAATGGCCCAGTTGTACCAGTAGTTCCAGCCCAAGGCGAAACCAAAACCGCCCTCGACATATTTAGTGCCATAAGTGAAAAATGCACCCGAGGTGGGATTATGCGTGGCGAGTTCGCCCAAACTGGTCATCAAGAAATAAATCATGACACCAATCAGTGCATAAGCAAGTAGTGCTCCGCCTGGCCCGGCATTGGCAATGGTCGCACCCGAGGCCAGGAATAGACCTGTACCGATGGATCCGCCAATGGCGATCATATTCAGATGACGAGCACCCAGCTTACGCTGCAGCTGCATCGTATTTTGCGTTTCGCTCATCATGATTCCTTAACATTTTTTTGTGTGCTAGCGAACAGCACTTTAAAGCCTTGTTGATCCGCTTTCACTGTGCAGCGACCAAAGTTTTGTTCAATCAGGGTCGGGTAGTTTAAGAAACGGTTGGCCACGATCCAAAGCTCGCCACCTGATTTTAAATGACGACGCGAAGTTTTACACAAGGTTTCGCTGGCCGTGTAATCGGTCTCGATTCCCATATGAAAAGGCGGATTACTGACAATGGCATGCAAGAACAAGGGTGCATCAGCAATGCCAGTGACCGCTTTAATTTCGATCTGTTCAGGGCTAAGCTGGTTTTCATCAAAGGTCATTTGGGTGGAGGCCAGCGCAAAGGCATCCACATCCATGGCAAAAATCCGGTTTTTCGGATTCAACTTTGCCAGATACGCACTAATTACACCTGCGCCACAACCAAAGTCAGCGATTTTACCCGAGGTGACTTGTGATAAATAAGGTAATAAGGTGGCAGTCCCAATATCTAAACGGTTTTGACTAAACACGCCTGGCAGGGCACAAATATTCAGGTCACCATTCGGGGTCGAGACGCTATAACGCTGTGCCCAGTCAGCAAGTGATTTTTTCTCGACCGTGTGGTCTAGAACCAGTTGCCAAAGCTGGCAATGACGTGCGCTATCCAGTTTGAGGGTTTTACCATAAGGCTGCAACTGTTTGGCTGCACGCTCTATCCCGCCTTTCTTTTCACCGACCAGGAAAATACTGCTGCCCGGTTTAAGTTGTGCTGCCACATTATGCAGTAAATAATTGAGCAGTTCTTTAGACTTGGGTACAAAAATAACCGCCTGATCAAACTCAGCTTCAGGCATCTCTGCGCCAAAGTGGACATCTGCTTGTTGCGACTGGAAATATTGAAAATCATTAAAATTCCATGTCCAGACAGCGGGATTGATAGAGGCATCGAATTCAGCGAGTAGATCATCTGTCGGTGCATTAATGAGTAAGATGCGACCCGACAAAAAATCATATTGTCTTAATAAAACTTCGCTTTTAGGATCCATAGGTATCTCTCCAATATAAAGAACACTGCCTAAGTCTGACCTAGACAGTGTTCTTTGGACATGAAATTACTTCTTTGTTTCAGGAAGTACAACATTCAGAATAAGGGCAGCAATACCGCCAGTGGCAACGCCTGAGCTAAAGATATTACGGAATAACTCAGGAAGATGCTCAAGAATTTGTGGAACTTGTGCAACACCTAAACCCAGTGCCAGTGAAATCGCAATAATCAGCAGGGCACGGCGGTCCAGATGTACGCCAGACAGAATATTAATGCCGGAAGCTGCTACTGCACCAAACATCACCATCACTGCACCACCCAGTACCGCTTGCGGAACCGCCTGGATAATCCCGGCAACCGCAGGCAGCAAACCCAGAATGATCAGTAAAGCAGCAATCCAGATGCCGACATAACGGCTCGCTACACCCGTCAACTGAATCACACCGTTATTTTGTGCAAATACCGAACTTGGGAAGGTGTTAAAAATACCGGCAAGGAATGAATTGGCGCCATTGACCAGTACACCGCCTTTAATGCGCTGCATCCATTTTGGCCCATCGACTGGCTGGTTAGAAAGCTTTGAGGTCGCCGTGATATCGCCAATCGCTTCTAAAGAGGTCACCAGATAAATGAATGCCATCGGAATAAACAGGCTCCAGGAGAAGCTTAAACCGAAATGCATTGGAGTTGGAATCTGTACCAGTGGGGCATCTTTTAAGCCGGAAAAATCCAGATGGCCCATAAAGCCGGCCAGAATATAACCACAAACCAGGGCAATCAAAATGGCAGAACTTTTTACCCAGGTAATCCGGATACGGTTCAGGATAATGATCAGCGCCAAGACTGTGCAGGACATGATTAGGTTGTCTGCATTGGCAAAAGTTTTATCGCTCATGGCCTGATAACCACCGCCCATACTGATTAGACCTTCTTTAATTAAGGTTAAACCAATCAGAAGGACGACAATCCCGGTCACCAAAGGGGTAATCAGTTTTTTTATCCAAGGCAGAATCTGGGACACGCCCATTTCAATAAATGCACCTGCAATCACCACACCAAAAATTGCTGCCATGACTGACTCAACTGGCGTACCGGCAGCAACCATGGCTGAACCAATACCAATAATTGGGCCGATAAAGTTAAAGCTGGTTCCCTGAACAATCAACAGACCGGCACCAAAAGGTCCGACTTTTTTAGACTGTAAAAAAGTCGCGATACCCGAGATCACCAGGGACATGGACAAAATCATGTTGGTATCTTCTTTGGATACCCCAAGTGCCAGACAAATTAGCAAGCCAGGGGTCACGATCGGGACAATAATTGCCAATAAATGTTGGAATGCAGCTAAAAAAGCAATAAATGGTTTTGGACGATCATCCAGACCATATACCAGGTCGAGTTGATCTTTAGGAGGAGGAGATTGATTAAAATCAGACATGTGTCAATGCAAATTAAGGCAGGGTGGCGCTATTCTAATCGAGTTACACGCCTTTACAAAATCAAAAAAAGCCCATCTCCTTAAAAAAAGTTGAGGAGTGTGGTAACAGTGACTATAAAAGTTTTGTATTTTTCTGTATAATTTGCCCTCAAATTACATACGCATTGAATTTACATGTCAGATATTAAAACTCTCCGTAACATCGCCATTATTGCGCACGTCGATCATGGTAAAACCACTCTTGTAGACAAACTTTTGCAACAATCAGGTGCTCTCGGTGATCGCGCGGGTGAGATTGAGCGTGTCATGGATTCTGGCGCTATCGAAAGTGAACGTGGTATTACCATTCTTGCAAAAAACACTGCAATTAAATGGACGGATGCACGTACCAATACTGAATACCGTATTAACATCGTGGACACCCCGGGACACGCCGACTTCGGTGGTGAAGTTGAACGTGTAATGTCGATGGTTGACTGCGTGCTTCTTCTTGTCGATTCACAAGAAGGCCCGATGCCACAAACACGTTTCGTAACGCAAAAAGCGTTCGCACGTGGTTTGAAGCCAATCGTAATTATTAACAAAGTTGATAAGCCAAGCGCACGTCCAGACTGGGTGATTGACCAGGTATTCGATTTGTTCGATAACTTAGGTGGTTCTGACGAACAGTTAGACTTCCCGGTCGTTTATGCATCTGGTCTTCGTGGTGTGGCGGGTCCTTCTCCAGAAGAACTTGCTGACGACATGACGCCATTGTTCCAAACAATTGTAGACATCGTTGAACCGCCAGCAGTTGACGTTGATGGTCCATTCCAAATGCAAGTGTCTTCACTTGACTATAACAGCTTCGTAGGCGTTATCGGTGTTGGTCGTATTCAACGTGGTTCAGTTAAATTGAACACGCAAGTGACTGTAATCGATAAAGAAGGCAAAACACGTAACGGTCGTATCTTAAAAATCATGGGTTATCATGGTTTAGACCGTGTGGACATCGAAGAAGCCAATGCAGGTGATATCGTTTGCGTAACGGGTATCGATGCATTGAACATTTCTGACACGATTTGTGATCCGAAAGCTGTTGAAGCGCTTCCACCGCTTTCTGTAGATGAACCTACAGTCACAATGACATTCCAGGTAAACAACTCACCGTTTGCTGGTAAAGAAGGTAAATTCGTAACTTCACGTAACATTCGTGAGCGTCTAGATCGCGAATTGATCCACAACGTCGCATTACGTGTTGAAGACACTGACAGTCCTGACCGTTTCAAAGTATCTGGCCGTGGTGAACTTCACCTTTCAGTTTTAATTGAGAACATGCGCCGTGAAGGCTTCGAGATGGGTGTATCTCGTCCGCAAGTCATCTTGAAAGAAATTGACGGTCAAATGCAAGAACCGTACGAAAACGTGACGTTTGACGTTGAAGAACAGCACCAAGGTTCTGTAATGGAGCAAATGGGCAGCCGTAAAGGCGAGATGACCAATATGGAAGTTGACGGTAAAGGCCGTATCCGTATTGAAGCAACTGTTCCTTCACGTGGCTTGATCGGTTTCCGTTCTGAATTCATGACGATGACTTCAGGTACGGGTATCATGACATCAAGCTTCTCGCATTATGGTCCAATGAAACAAGGCCAAGTTGCGAAACGTCAAAACGGTGTGTTGATCTCTATGGTTCAAGGTACTTGCCTGGGCTATGCATTGTTCACATTACAAGACCGTGGTCGTCTATTCGCTAAGCCTCAGTTAGAAGTTTACGAAGGTATGATTATTGGTATTAACTCACGTTCTGACGACATGACTGTGAACCCGACTAAGGCAAAACAGTTAACCAACGTACGTGCATCTGGTACTGATGAAGCATTAACACTTGTTCCTGCAGTTGAATATACGCTTGAACAAGCGCTTGAATTCATTGAAGATGACGAACTAGTTGAAGTAACACCGAAGTCAATCCGTATCCGTAAGCGTTATTTGACTGAAAACGAACGTAAACGTAACCGTTCAGGTAAATAATCTGTAAATTATTGATCTAAGATTCCTAAAGCCGCAATCTTTTCAAAGGTTGCGGTTTTTTGTATTAAAATTTTAACTAGAACCATAAAACTTATAAAAAACATCACCTTATATGAAAATGAAATCACTTATAATTAATGTATAATTCATCACAAACTTTAAAATGAATTATTGGAGAAAAAATGAGTATTATTCAAGAATTTAAAGAGTTTGCTGTCAAAGGCAATGTGATGGACCTCGCGGTCGGTGTCATTATTGGTGGAGCATTTGGTAAAATTATTGATTCTTTTGTAAAAGATATCATCATGCCAATCGTTAGCTGGATTTTAGGTGGGGATGTTGACTATTCTAACTGGTTCCTGGTACTGGGTGATAATCCTAATAATGTCACTTCTTTGGCAAATGCACAGGCTGAAGGCCTGAATGTATTTGCTTATGGTAACTTCCTAACGATTCTGATTAATTTCCTGTTGTTGGCATGGGTGGTATTCTTACTTGTGAAAATGATGAATAAACTTCGTCGTAAACAGGCAGAAGAAGCACCTGCACCTGAAGCCACCCCTGAAGATATCGAATTACTGCGTGAAATTCGTGATGAATTGAAAAAACGTCCTGAAGCATAAGCGTTCTGACACAAATAAAAAAACGGCGCCTCTTGCGCCGTTTTTTTAATCCGCCTAAATCCCCCCTTTTGTTAAAGGGAGGTGGGGAGAGATTTATAAGATTAAAAATCCATTCGGAACTTAATTTCTACCAAATGAAAACCAAACTGGCTTTTGACCGGACCATGTAAGACCCGTTCAGCAGCCGTAAACACCAGCTTATCAATGACAGGCACCAGTTGGCCTTTTTTCACTTCGCCCAGTTCTCCGCCACGCTTGGCAGAATTACAGGTTGAATATTGTCTGGCGATTTTATTAAAGTCAGCGCCACTCAAAATCTTCTTTTTAAGCTGCTCGGCAGTTTCTTTATCTTTAACCAGAATATGACGCACAATGGCTGTTTTCATGACTTTTTCCCTTGTACAGTTGCCAGTTTTTTGACAGGGAGTTGCATCTTTTTCAAAGGCTGACATTCTGGACAGAACACAGAAGCACGTTGTCCCAGTTTAATATTTTCAAGCGTGGTCTCACAGTTCACGCACATTTCCCCGGCACGACCATAGGCCAGCAGCGTTTGCTGAAAATAGCCATTTTCCCCCATGGCGTTGGTGTAATCCCGTAATGTCGACCCGCCTAAATCAATGGCCTGTTTTAATATGCGCTTGATTTCCAGCACTAATTTTTCGATCTGTGCCAAGCTTAAAGTCGAGGCGGGTTGTGCTGGATGAATGCCCATATTGAACAGACTTTCGGTTGCATAAATATTGCCGACACCTACCACCACATGGTTATCCATAATCGCAACTTTGGTGCCAACATTTTTATTTTTCAATTTTTCAAATAAATACTGAGAATTAAAATTTTCACTCAGGGGTTCTGGTCCCAGCGTATCAATCAGTTTGCTTTGTGACTGCGCATCCAGCCATAAAATACAGCCAAAACGACGCGGATCATGATAACGCAGTTCAATATCATCAAACTGAATAATCAGATGATCATGTTTGCGTAATTCTTCAGTTGTTTCACACAAACGAAAGCTGCCAGACATGCCTAAATGCCAGAGCATGGTGTCGTGCTCAAACTCAGCCAGAATATATTTGGAACGGCGCGACAGGTTGAGTAATTTCTGCCCGACCAGCTTTTGTATATTTTCGGGAATGGGCCAGCGCAAACTTGACTGACGGATTTCAA
Organism: Acinetobacter sp. YH12200; assembly: GCF_013418175.1. Lineage (NCBI taxonomy): Bacteria > Pseudomonadati > Pseudomonadota > Gammaproteobacteria > Moraxellales > Moraxellaceae > Acinetobacter > Acinetobacter sp. YH12200. The sequence continues at coordinate 34,184 of NZ_VPCO01000016.1, read as the reverse complement.
CCCGTTTTACACGTTGTTCTAATAAGGGTAATAAACTGGTTTTGGTGGTTTCTACTTCTGGTAATTCAGGCATAACACATCAGAGGCGAGGGAGATGCAGCTAATATTGGGCGAATTTACGGAGATTACAAGTCTTAATGGGGATGCAACCATTAGAAAATGACTGGGGATTTCATGTTTATTGGAGGTGTAAGAGCTTAAAGAATAAGCTGTTTTTTTGCATGTTTAGACCAAAAATTAAAGAAATAAAAGGAATGCAAAAATAAATAAATCCTAAGTTTTTGAAAAACATATAAATAATTTAACTATTTTGAAATAAAATTATATTTTTTGTATTAAGGCATAACTAAAAGTTTAATCAATAATAAAAAAAATAATAAGAATTTATAGGAAAAGTTATGTAAATTCATGCACCTAATAGCAATTTTAAAAACCTTGCTTGTTTTTCTCTCCGAATGTTTAGGTTTTACATGAAATATTTAGGTTTCGCTTTATTGTCATTAATGGCTGCCATGACAACCGCGCAGGCAGAATCTGCATTTGATCCGCAAGGTCAATATTTACTGGGGGACTGGAATGGTCAACGTACAGAACTGGCTCAGCAAGGAATTAAATTTGAAGCCAATCTGCTAACTGATACAGCCTATCTTGCGGATGGTGGCCGGAATGCAGGCGCAGATCCATTAACTTCTGCCCAGTTATGGTTGGGAACTCAACTGGACCTGGAAAAACTGGCAGGATGGAACGGTGTCACGGTACGTGCTGCAATGAGTGCGCGCCAAGGCCAAAGTACGTCTATCCGTGATTTGCAAGATCCATCAGCGCCACAGATGGCCAATGCACAAGGTACGTTTGGGCGTGGCAATCAGGATAGCCGTCTGAGTGAACTTTAGATTGAAAAGAATTATAAAGAACAAGGACTGAGTATTAAGGCTGGCCGTTTGGGGCTGGGCATGGACTTTAATGTGATGGCCTGTGATTTTGCCAGTACAGCATTTTGTGCTGCGCAGATGGGTAAATGGCAAGGCAATATCTGGATGAATACGCCAGTATCACAATGGGGTGCGCGTATAAAGCAGCAGCTAAACCCTGAACTTGCAGTACAAGTCGGTGTTTATGAGTTTAATCCGGACAATGGCAATGGGGCTAAAGAAGATCAAGGCTGGAGTTTGGATACTGAGCATGCCGATGGCGTGACCATTCCAGCAGAAATTGTATGGACACCCAAATCACTCATCAATAACTTACCGGGTAGCTACCGTGTGGGTGGAATGTACAATACTGCGGATGATCCAATCAATCAAAAAGATATTGTCACTGGCCAAGCTGAAGATCGTACCTTTGCAGGCTGGTTGGCCATCGAACAGCAATTAACTTCAACAGGTCAGGGGCGTCAGGGCCTGCATTCATTTGCCAATTTCACCTGGCATGACCGTGTAACCAATAAAGTCGATCATTCACAACAGCTTGGGGTGAAATATATTGGCCTGCTCGACAGTCAACCGAATGATATTTTGGGTCTGGCAGTTAACCGTGTGCACGTGAATAATCGCTTTGCAGAGTCGCGTCCAGCTTTCAATACCGATGCAGAATACAATATCGAACTCAACTATAGCTATAATGCAACAAAGTGGCTGATGCTACGTCCAAACCTGCAATATGTAGTCAATCCAGGGGCAACCAACAACGTAGATAATGCACTGCTACTTGGTTTAACCAGCCGCATCATCTTCTAAAAAGTGATCGTTCACGTTATAACTAAACAGGCTTTTTAAAGCCTGTTTTTTATTGCCCGATCATACTTCACATGAATAAAGAGGGATTGCCACGTGACATTATTATTTCAACCGCTAAAGTTTGGTTCATTATCACTCAGCAATAAAATTATTATTGCACCCATGTGTCAATATTCAGCCACAGCTGAGGGTGAAATCACGTATTGGCATGAGCAGCAATGGGCGAATTATGCGCTCTCTGGCGCCGGACTCTGTATTGTCGAGGCGACTGCCGTACAACCAGAAGGTCGTATCAGTTATGCAGACCTGGGATTGTGGAATGATCAGCAAGCTGCCCAGATCAAAGCATTATTGGCCAAAGTTAAATCTATATCGCCAATGCCATTTGCTATTCAGCTTGCACATGCCGGACGTAAAGCCTCTACAGATAAACCATGGGCAGGTAGAGGCCAGTTTAAACCGGATGAGGCACATGGCTGGCAAACTGTTTCTGCCAGTGATCTTCCTTTTCAGACAGACGAACATCCTCCTAAAGCGCTGAATCAGGCAGAGATTGATCAGGTCATTGCAAACTTTGCAGAAAGTGCCAAACGCGCAGTTGATGCAGGCTTTGACCTGATTGAACTACATGCAGCACATGGTTATCTGTTACATCAGTTTATGTCGCCACTTTCCAATAAACGTGAGGATAAATATGGTGGTTCACTGGAAAACCGGATTCGCCTGACGCTGGAAGTATTGCAAGCCATGCAGGCAGCAGTTCCGGAAGATTATCCAATCGGAGTGCGTATTTCAGCAAGTGACTGGATGGAGCATGAGGATAGCTGGAATATTGATTCTTCGGTTGAACTCTCTAAAGCCCTCGAAGCGGTGGGCACAGCTTATATTCATATTTCCAGTGCCGGTTTACATGTCAAACAGAACATTGATGTGAAACCGAACTATCAAGTACCTTTTGCAGATACCATCAAAAAAGCCGTCAATATTCCGGTGATTGCTGTAGGTTTAATTACCGAAGCAGAACAGGCAGAACATATTCTGCAAAAAGGGCAGGCCGATGCTATCGCTATTGCACGGGCGATTCTCTACGATCCACATTGGCCTTGGCATGCAGCTGCGGCACTTGAAGAAAAACTAAAGATTTCACCCCAATATCTTCGCAGTGCCCCGCATGGTCTAAACCATCTGTTTGAGCCTTTTTAACAATCTTTTCTAAGCAGGAAGGTCGTATAATAGTCACTCATTGCAAATGAGGACGCTGCATTATGATTTTTGCGGTCATTGTGCCCATTTTTTTATTGTTGGCACTGGGTTATCTGACTGTAAAAAGTCAAGTGTTAGACAAAGAGCAAGTGGGTACAGTCGGTGCTTTTGTCATTAAAGTGGCGTTGCCTCTGCTGTTTTTCCAGTCTCTCGCCTCTAAAGACCTGCATGAAATCTGGTATTTTGAATACTTTGCGGTGTATAGCAGCGTAACTTTACTGCTCTATGGTAGCGGTTTCTGGATGATGCGCCGTTATTTTCAGAATACGCATTCGCAGAGTGCAGTATTGTCGCTGGGCGCCGCGATGTCGAATACCGGACTGATTGGTACGGCCGTGCTTAGTCTGTTAATCGGGCAGCAGGCCATGACTTATACTTCTCTGGTGGTCATCATTGAAAGTATGTTGCTGATTCCTTTGGTACTGGTCATGGCTGCGCTGGGAACACAGCATCAGGCAAATCTTGGCTCCATTTTTAAAAGTGTGGTGCTGACTTTAGTAACAAACCCCTTATTTATGGGGGTCGTACTGGGTATGGCCTGTGCGATTTTCCAGATTAAAATTCCGCTCTATATCGATCAGGTTTTTGCCTTGATCGGGCAGACAGCATCGCCATTGGCCTTGTTTGCAATTGGTGGCGGTATTGTGGGAATGAGCCTGAAATACGTTAATCTGCAAAGTTTCTATCTGGTGTTTTCTAACAACATTATGATGCCGCTGCTGATGTATCTTGGCCTCAGTCAATTGACCAGTTTAAGTCAGGAAATGGTTCATGCGGGTACTTTGATTGCTGCCTTACCGATGCCAACAATCTTCGGTATGTTGGGACAGGCCTATGGTTTAAATGATCGAGCCTTAACACCACTGCTGATGAGCACCATCGCTGGTTTTATCGTGACCAGCGGCCTAATTGCCTTGTGGTGGGGATAGCTCATTCCAGGATTGATTCTCTCCTTATAAAAAGCCCCATATTGGCATTTTCTTTTTTAAATTCATGATTATATTTTACAGGTAGAAAAGTCAGCCGCAACTGTTTGAGGCATACGGTGTATTGTACCGCAAGATTAAAAATGATTGTTTTTGCGACAAATTTACCAGTGGATGCTGGCTGACGAGTTTTGCGATGAGAGTATGGCTCCGCAAGATACTTTTCTTGCGAAGCTCCGCTTTTCATTGGGGCGAAACCAAATTAACTCTTTTTGGCAGGTATTTTTTTCTGCTCCGCCATCATTTTGTCTACTGCTGCCAAAGACTCTTTAGCCTGCGGAATATTTTGCTGTACCAATGCAGCAAAGATTTTTTTCGCTTCAGGCAAGTTTTGCTGCACGATACTGCCATTGGCAAACATATTGCCGACAGCCATCAGGGCAGGGATATAGCCTTTTTTCGCCAGATCCTGAATACTGCTTAAACCTTGCTGAATCGGTTTTTCATCTTTGTTTTTAAAACCAGAGCTGATGTCATATAAGGCTTTGGCGTGAATCGCTTGCATATTACCTTTTGTAATTAATGGTTGCAGCTTTTGTAGTCCGATTTTATTTGAGGCAGGGGTATTTTCAGCAAATAACAGCACAGCCAGATCTACACTGGCATCATCAAAGTTGGCTGCTGAGGCACGTTCCAGATACTGTTTAGCTTTGCTTAAATCCTGCTTTAGTCCTAATGTACCCGCCGCATAATTTTTGCCCAGTACATAATTGGCCACAGGGTAACCTTTGCTGGCTGCCTGTTCATAGAGCTGGATGGCTTTTTTCTCGTCTTTGGCAGTGCCCTGGCCGGTCTGGGTTAAATAGCCTAAGTTATATATGGCTTGGGCATTTCCCTGACTAGCCAATTGATTTAAGGCGTCATAGGCGCCTTTGAAATTATTGGCTTTCACCATGGCTTCAATTTTTACAAACTGGGGGTCAGCCTGATCTTTTACAGTATTTGCCAGAGTGAATTGCGCAGAAACTGCAAGAACAGTAGCGAGTATTAACTTTTTCATGGTTCCTATAACCTTATTATTGCTGGCACCTAAGTCCTTGGTGCGGTTTTAATCATTTTCACTTACATCATAAAAGGATTTTGTGCTTTGTAAATATACAATTTGTCATTAGAGTTCTTTCATAAATCATTTTTTAATTATTATAAATGAAATTCTATCTTCTTGTCGGAGACTTGCGCAGCATGCTCCTCCTCCCGAAGGGAGAAGGAGCGTTCAACCTCTATTTAAATATGAATAAAATTATCATTTCTTGAGTTATGAAAGGGATTTAATCAAAATAAATCATCAAAGCAGGATATACCGATTTAACCAGATCACTGATCTGGATAACTTTCCTATCAATCATTCAGATATTGAAAGGATTACTTTGCTTAAAGGAACTTCTCTGGTTAAATCTCGGTTTAAATCAGCCTCCCAGGATTGAGCCATGTTTGTCAAAACGATTAAACGCCACTATGACAGAATTAACGTAGATGAAACGATTGCGGATGAAGACAAGATTGACGCACTGCTGATGAAGCTCGGTGCAGAATTTTTGATTAGTCAGGAAGACCGGGTCTACACCTTTCAAAAAGGTGAATTAACCACAAAATTTGATGCCAAACATGCTCGTGCTTATCACTTCAAAGATTATGTGGTGAAAGATATGAATAAGCTGTTTCATGGTTTCTAAAACAAAAAAAGCCAAGAGTTAACTCTTGGCTTTTTTAGGGCCTAAACCGGAATTATTGCGGACGTGCTACATCACCGCTCAAAGCCTCAGGAAGTTTCAGAACCTCTAGACCCAACTCGGCCAATGCGTCAGGTTTGGCTACGACCAAGGCTTTATAGCCATCCTTCAGACTGATGCTATTCACGACTTCAACATTGTTGTTGAGCTGAGTGCCGACTACAGGTGCTTCACCCGTCGCTTGAATCAGATGCAGCCAATGTTTTGGCTTGGCTTTAAACCATAAGCGTGCAATGACTTCCTGACCTAAGTAACAACCTTTGTCATAGTGAATGCTTTCACGTTGATGTAAGCGCAATTCCTGTGGTTGAAACAGGGTCGCAGTGGCCGCCTGAATCCAGGCCTGACCTGATTCAATGGCTTGCTGCTCCCAGGTCGCCACATCGGTTTCAGTCGCAACAAAGTCAGTATGAATATCATTGATCACAGGATAAACCGTACCGACCAGTTCCAGTTTCATTTTTGAAAAGGCACCAAATTTTTTAATATGATTCGCCAGTTCAGTGGCCTGATCGTCAGTACTTACAATTTCAAAGCTTTCCGGACTGAGCTTTTTAAGCCATAAGCCAAATTGAATACGGCCTTTCAAGCTACAGATCGCGGTATAACGTGTCTGGTTTTCAGCCAATGTTTCAGTATTCAAAGTCACCTGACCTTGAAGGAATTTTTGTGCATCAACACCATTCAGACTAAACAATGTAAAAGCAGGAGACGTTGCCATGATAAGCCCCAGTTTGAATACTATAAATCAATGCAGTTATTGTGCAGCAAGCATCAAATAGAGGCAAACAAAAAAGCCGACAATCTAAATCATCGGCTTTTATGGAATGATAATATTTAGTGGTGATGGCTAGCCGGCAATGGCGAATCACAAGGGAATTTACCGCCACAAATCCGAACATATTCCATCATGCCCTGATCTTCATGATCGAGAATATGACAATGCTGCACAAAATCACCTTCAAATTTCTTGTAATGGCTGCGGACAATTACCTGATATCCCTGTTTAACAAAGATTGTATCTTTAAACTGTCCTTTTAAGCCGCGGTATTGAATATCTTCCAGATTAGGATTTGGATCTACTGCCAGCGGAATATCGCTGACATCCTTACCCGTTGGATCCAGTACTTTTACAATCTGGAAGGGGTTCACATGGATATGATAAGGATGATTCAGGTTATTACTGCTAAGAATCCATTCATCAATTTGCCCAAATTCCAGTTTCCGTACATATGCACCTTCTACTGCATCCGCGCCGGTAAAGAGGTCACCAAAACTATAGATTCCCTCAATATCACTGTAACGGTAGCCAAACTTACCATTTGGACCAAAGCTGGCATCGAAGGTTGAGCGTTGTGGTGGACGGTTTTTTAAGCGATTTTCAATTTCAGTGGTCATCAGCGATGGATGGTCGATAAAGGCAGAAAGCTTTAACTGTGAGAGCTGGGTCTGAATTTCTTTGTTTAAGCCAATTTTCTGTGCCTGAGCTTGTAAAAACTGGGCTGGCGTTTGCGCTTTTAATTTACTCGCTTTGACATTCACCCATCCCAGTAGTTGGGCATTTAACGTATTACCCGGAGCGAGTTGAGGGGTAATTTGTCCGGATGTAGGGATGGCATTGATTTCATCATCAATGTTCAAGTTGGTGTCAAAAATACAGTATCTATTCGTGTTTGGGAAGGCGACCATCGCATCGTGACGGTAACCGGGTTGAAATATCGAGATTCTACGTGTCTGCACATGATCCATGGTTAAACCATCCTGAGCAATGGTATAGACCGGCAAGCTGGTGAGCTGATCAAAATCTGCTTTTTTGTCTTCTTCCTGAAATTCAGAACAAGCTTTAATGGTTTGTTCAGCGGTAAATTTTTGTGATTTTGGCAGTTCCTTAATAATAAGACCAAGGGTGTCGCGAACACCACCATGAATCATACGCCAGCGCTTAAACTGGTTTTGCTCAACTTGAATCTCGCCATGTACTTTGCCATTAATCGAGGTGTAATAATGATTTGCTCCCCATGAATTAAAGGCATTCAGGCCTTGATAATCTTCCAGCATACCGACTTCACCAGCATCACAATTATTGAGATTGGTCGTGCCTGCCGGGTGAGTGCATCGATACTGAATTTGCTGAAACAGGAGGATATTTTCATTAGAATAGCTGTTCTTGCCTTTATCTTTCCACAGAATATCCATGTCTCCCGTCGATGTGATTTTGCCATTCCTGACTTGAGGAATACGGCTGCCTTCTACGATTAATGGGCCAGCCATGCCGCTAGAGACCTGAATAGCCGTTGAACCATGTAGATGAGCGTGATACCAGTAAGTACCCGCAGGATGATTTGGTTCCATTTTGAATTGATAGTCAAATTTTTCCTGTGGTTTGAACTTCAGGAAAACATTGTCGCTATTGCCTTGCGGGCTGACCCAGAGGCCATGAGTGTGCAGATTGGTGGTATTAAAACAATGTGGGTCATTCGCATCGAGAATATGTTCTGGGCAGGTTGCTGTGGACTCCGTGGGCAGTTGGTTATTCAAATGCACAGAAAAGGTTTCTCCCTGTTTGACCCGAATCTGGGGCCCGACCAGCCGGTCTTCGACATATTCACCTGCTTTTTTCTTATTAAATAAACTGGGCTTGGTCACATAGCCACGGAGCACCAGTTGATCCCATGTTCCTTTTCTGGGGTTATACAACTTATCCGTTTTATACGCGATGATCAGTTCGTATTTGCCTTTGGCATTTTTCTGTAGCAATGGCGGATTACTGATCAGAGAATCCGGTGCAGTTGGAGCAGGTGGTGGCTGAGTTGGGTTACTTGGATTTGACGGATTATTTGGATTTGAAGGGTTATAGGGGTTAGGAGGATTTTTAGCTCCATTCCAGTTTGATGCCAGTACGGCTATGACCGCTGCTATGACACCGATAATCGCAAGCTGTAACATCGTAATCACCTTTATCTACTTTTGTGATGAGTATTGTTGTTGTGAAGTAATTACTGTTTAGATTTACTTAATTGAGAGAAGAACTGTTATCACCAAATTAGGGGGAGGCAGATAAACGGTATGTCTAAAGTATTTTTTCTTTGGTGTTGAATGTGCTAATTTTTATGTAAATCTTTAATTATTCGATAATATTTATACATATTAAAATAGTTGTAAAATTTGTAAGAAAGTCTTACGAAAATTATGGAATTGAATCAGGACACAGCTTTTAAATGGTTCTATCGCTGAAATACGATGATTTTCGGAATTATTGTATAAGGATGTTTTGAAGATATGCTTAATATCCAGTTTTTATCAACAAGCCGCTTGCATATAAAGACCTAAATGTAAGAGAAGAGACTTATTTGGCTTTTAATAGTTGGCTTTTAATCGGTTATAGGGTCTATTCGCTGCTTAAAATACAGCTCATAAAAGTTGCATGAATATGAAATAAAGCCTGTTTATTGCGCCTATATGTTGATTATTTTTTATGCTGTTGTGAGTGTCTCATACTAAAGAATGAGATGAATTTTCTACGATTTTTCAAAAAAATAGAAGTTTAGAGCCAAAATTCTAAAGGCCAGATAACAAATTGATTAAAATAGACCGATTTCTATAATTAAACTATTGAAAATTATAAGATTTGGGAAATGGACTTTCGGCAGCGTACAATGCCTTGATTAAAAACAAGTCATCAATAAATTTTGATGTGCAAAAAAGAGTAATAAACGAGGGCAGGCAAGCTATGAACAACAACTACCGTAAACCGCTGCAATCCACCCAGCTGGAATATTATGACGTGCGTCAGGCCGTAGAAGATATTCAGCCAGGCGCATATGCCAAACTTCCTTATACCTCCAAAGTGCTTGCTGAGCAGCTGGTTCGTCGTTGTGATCCTGCCATTTTAGAACAGTCTTTGCGACAGCTGATTGAGCGTAAACAGGAACATGATTTTCCATGGTATCCGGCACGTGTGGTCTGTCACGACATCTTGGGACAAACGGCTTTGGTCGATCTTGCCGGCTTACGTGATGCAATTGCAGAACAGGGCGGTGACCCGGCTAAAGTCAATCCAGTGGTACCGACCCAGCTGATTGTCGATCATTCATTGGCAGTGGAATTTGGTGGTTTTGATCCGGATGCTTTTGAGAAAAACCGCGCGATTGAAGACCGTCGTAATGAAGACCGTTTTCATTTTATTGAATGGACCAAAACCGCGTTTGAAAATGTCGATGTGATTCCTGCCGGTAATGGCATCATGCACCAGATCAACCTGGAGAAAATGTCTCCGGTGATTCAAAACCGTGATGGCCTGGCATTCCCGGACACCTGTGTCGGTACAGATTCACATACCCCACATACTGATGCGCTTGGTGTGATCTCGATTGGTGTTGGTGGACTCGAAGCCGAAAACGTGATGCTGGGGCGTGCGTCTTGGATGCGTCTGCCAGATATTATTGGGGTGGAGTTTGTTGGTCAGCGTCAGCCGGGCATTACCGCAACCGATATTGTGCTCGCACTGACAGAATTCCTGCGTAAAGAACGTGTGGTCGGGGCATACTTAGAATTCTTCGGTGAAGGTGCCGACAGCATGTCAGTGGGTGATCGTGCCACGATTTCCAACATGACTCCGGAATACGGTGCAACCGCTGCGATGTTCTATATCGATCAGAACACCATTGATTATCTGACTTTGACCGGTCGTGAAGCAGAGCAAGTCAAACTGGTTGAAACTTATGCCAAAGAGATTGGTCTGTGGGCATCGGATATGACTCAGGCAGAATATCCACGTGTATTGCGTTTCGATTTATCGACTGTGACACGTAATATTGCAGGTCCATCAAATCCGCATGCACGTGTCTCTACATCTGACCTGAAAGAAAAAGGCATTGCCGGTAATTTAGAAGCAGCTCGCGCGCAAGAAGCAGAAGGCTTAATGCCAGATGGCGCGGTGATTATCGCGGCGATTACCTCTTGTACCAATACATCTAACCCACGTAATACCGTGGCAGCCGGTTTGCTGGCACGTAAGGCCAATGAATTGGGCTTGGTCCGTAAGCCTTGGGTAAAATCTTCTTTTGCACCGGGTTCTAAAGCGGCTGCTTTGTATTTGGAAGAAGCAGGCGTTTTAAAAGATTTAGAAAAACTGGGCTTTGGTATCGTGGCCTATGCGTGTACCACCTGTAACGGTATGTCGGGTGCGCTTGATCCAAAGATTCAGCAAGAAATCATCGACCGTGACCTATATGCAACAGCGGTGTTATCGGGCAACCGTAACTTCGATGGACGTATTCATCCATATGCGAAACAGGCATTCTTGGCTTCACCGCCTTTAGTGGTGGCTTATGCAATTGCCGGTACGATCCGTTTTGATATCGAAAAAGATTCGCTTGGAAACGATAAAGACGGCAACCCGATTTATCTGAAAGATATCTGGCCATCGGATGAAGAAATTGATGCTCTGGTAAAAGTTGCTGTAAAACCAGAACAATTCAAAAAAATCTACATTCCAATGTTCGATTTAGGTGTGAATGAAAAAGCAGCAAGTCCGCTGTATGATTGGCGTCCGCAAAGTACGTATATTCGCCGTCCGCCGTATTGGGAAGGGGCTTTGGCTGCACCGCGTACCTTGTCAAATATGCGTCCGCTGGCGATCTTAGGCGATAACATCACCACTGATCATTTGTCACCATCGAATGCCATTGTGCTTGACAGTGCTTCAGGTGAATACCTGAAAAAAATGGGCGTGCCTGAGGAAGACTTTAACTCTTATGCAACGCATCGCGGTGATCATCTCACCACGCAACGTGCGACTTTTGCCAATCCGAAACTGTTTAATGAAATGGTGGTGCGTTCTGATGGCAGCATCAAGCAGGGTTCGAAGGCACGTGTTGAGCCTGAAGGTGAAGTGATGCGGATGTGGGAAGCGATTGAAACTTACATGAACCGTAAACAGCCGTTGATCATTATTGCCGGTAAGGATTATGGTCAGGGTTCGAGTCGTGACTGGGCAGCGAAAGGTGTACGTCTGGCTGGTGTGGAAGCGATTGTAGCGGAAGGTTTTGAGCGTATTCACCGTACCAATTTGGTTGGTATGGGCGTGTTGCCGCTTGAGTTTAAGCCGGGTACGGATCGTAAGACTTTAGGTCTTGATGGTACTGAGCTGTATAGCGTGATTGGTAATATCGCGCCACGTTCGACTTTGACTTTGGTGATTGAGCGTTCAACCGATGATGGTAAGAACCAGATTATTGAAGTGCCTGTGACTTGCCGTCTGGATACTGAAGAAGAAGTGCATGTGTATGAAGCGGGTGGGGTGTTGCAACGCTTTGCACAGGATTTCTTGGAAGGGAATGTTTAAGAATCTCCCCTAACCCCTCTTTATCAAAGAGGGGAACTCCCTCCTTTTTTAAAGGAGGGTTGGGGTGGATTGAAGTTATTTAAAAAAGACCCTACTTTAAAGTGGAGTTTTATTTTGGATGATTTAGTGAATACAGAATTTTTACATCAGTTAATTATCTATCAAAAAAGTTATTTTGAAATCATTCATAATTTCTTTATCAAATTTGTAGGCAAAAATCCTGATGAGTTCAAAGATTTTGAATCAATAGGACTACATCTAAAGGAAATGTATGAAAATAATAAAAATAACATCTCTTATTTTTCACATTTAATTCAAATACGTGAGGATTTTCTAGAAAAATTAGTAAATCTATATACTAGTGAATCAGCACAAGCTTTTAAAGCTGCACAAAATTTAGATGTATTTAAAATTAATTTAGGGGGAAGCTCTCGATTCTTAAAAACACAATTAAATGCTGTACGTAAATCATTATTATTGACAGATCTTGTATTAATTCCTGATCCTATTTTACCGTGGATCGAGAAGGAAAGATGTGATGAAAAGCTTAAAAATCTAAGAATGATCGAGGCTGTATATTTCGTCTTAAATTTAAAAGATCTACTTGAAGAAGATTTTGAGATACCACCATTTTTCATTTTTCCTAGTTGGGAAAAATTATTAGAAGAAAAGGATGATGTAACCAAAGAAAATCTAAATCATCTGTTGTTCGAGTTTTTAAGTTTCTATCTAAATGTAAAAATTAATTGCGAAGAAGATTTAGTAAATTATCTATCTAAGTACTCAAATGATTTTTTTAATGCTGTACAAGGGAAAAGGCTTTTTATTTCGCCAAATGGAATGGAAATTCATAATCTAAAAGATTCTATTACTAATTATAGGGATTATGCGAGCCAACATAGGACAGCTGATTGGTGTGAAAAAAATTTGGCATCTGATATTCATATCATAGTTAATGGAATAGTTGAGAGGCTAGTTCCGCAATATCATTTGTTTGAAAACTCTCAGGAAATGAGCAGTAATCCTTATTTGTGTATTCCTGAACATGCTCATTATTATAATTTAATTTCAAAGATGAGTTGGTCATTCAAAGCCGATAATCCCATTGATAAACAGACTGATACAATTCTAAATGTTTTGACATCCCAACGTTTGGACTATTTGGCTAATTTTAATGATGAGGAAATTAAGATACTTAGAAAAGCAGATGAACATATTTTATTTAAAAATGAAATGAGAACTTTTATAAGTTCAATCTCAAATGTAAAAATTGAAGACATAGATTATATTTCTAGAGAGTTTTCTCAATTTTTGGATGTGAAAATTAAGCAACATATTAAAGAATTGGATGGATTAAAAAGCAAGTATAGATCTAAAAATATACAAACTTTAGGGCTCGCAGGAGGAACACTGGCAGTTAATTTTATGCCTTTACTTGGGCAACTTATCTCAGTTATAGGAGCCGGAAGTGTAGGTATTAAATATTTAGGTGATAAGTTGGATGAAAAACATGATTTTCAAAAAGCCAAATCATCTTATGTAGGTGTAATCGTTCTTGCAAAACAAAGGGAACAATAAATTAAGGTTCTTCGCCCAAATGCCATCATCATTTACAAAAATGGACAATAGACATTCATCACCAGAGGGTTATACTAGACAGACCATTTCTAAAACCATGGAGAACAAAGATGGTTACTGCTGGCGAAAAACCCGGAACAGGCTTCTATTTTTGTGTTCAATGCGGACACCGCACCTACTTAGAAATTGGTACTGATCGTTTACCACCGTGTACCAAATGCCAAGGCAATCAATTTAACAATAAGAATGCCTAAGCAAAACAACTCAAACAGTTACCCTCTGTTTTGAACGAAAGCCCTATTACTCGATAGGGCTTTTTGCTGTTTATTAGCTAACCTTTTAGGTAGCAATCAAAAGATCAGGGTGAAAAAGCCAATCATATATGTATAGAAACTTATTAATTTAAAGTAAAACCTAATAAATTCAAAAAATTATTTGAAATTTAAATATAAACGGTATAGCTTGTCTGCTTTAAAAATTAGCTAACCACTTTTAAATTAAGGTTAGATATTTCCGGGGTGAAACAATGAAAAAATTTGCAGCTTTAGTACTAGGCAGTGCAATCTTATTTACTTCAGGCTGTGCCACGATGTTTAATGGTTCAACCCAAACTGTGAATATCCGTAGTAATGATGAATTGGCTAAGTTATATGTCAATGAAGAATATATGGGACAGCGTAATACTGTCTATACTTTCAAAAAGAAAGAAAACTATGTGATTAAGGCAGAGAAGCAAGGCTGTCAAACCAACACCGTTATTCCACAGAAAACATTTGATCCAACAACTTTATTAGGTATTTTCCTGGATTGGGGACTTATTTCTATTCTGGTTGTAGATGGCGCTGCTACTGGAGCATGGCAAAAATTTAACCAGACAAGTTATGTCGTTGATCCTAATTGCTAATTAATTCAATTAGATTGAAAAAAATATCCCATCATTGAGTGGGATGTTTTTTTGTAAATTTACATCTTTTTGAACCTTGATTTTGATTGAAAATTAACCAAATCATCTCCATATAAAAGCCTAGATTCACCGTATTTAAGGCTGCCGAATTGCAACATTATCTTGATCTTAATCACGACTCAGGTGTTGCCAATTATGAGATTGGTAACGAATTTATTCGGGTGCAATTTAAGAAAACCTCGAAAGTCTATACTTATAGTTATAGCAGTGCCGGTGATCAGCATGTCGAAAACATGAAACAGCTCGCCCGATATGGCGATGGCCTGAACGCCTATATCAACCAACATACCCGTCAGCTTTTTGTACACTAAAACTGGTCTGCTTCTTGCTTCAATCAAAGTCCTAATCGGCAAATATTTAATAACAGCGAAATATCTGCCTTGAAATAGTGCATGTGCACATATTGGAAAGAGGGCAAACACATATGGAAATCAGAGAGTACGCACCCGAATCAGGAAAATTAGATAAAAAAGCCCATTTCTACTCCGCATGGCCATTAATTCTGATCCTGTTTGGAGGTGCAATTGGTTTGCTCTACGGCGTGATGGCATATTTACTGAATCTGAAAATCTATAGCTCTGAACTGACGAGACTCAATAAAGTTCTGGCCAATCTGCTGTGCGGGATGTCGGCGATCAGTATCTGGTGGTTTAGCGCACAATGGATTCAGGCTGCTTTGTTTCAATAAATAGTCATCATGTCTTGAAGATAAATTGCAATAAAGGCCATTTTTATAGAATAAAAAAGCGTAAAAAATGAAGAATGAAATTTATTTCCCTAAATTTAGTTTAATAATGAAATAAATTTTCAAAAAATCTAAAAATTAAAAAAACATAGGAAATTAATCCCGTCCATTTTTGCCTAATATAGCTCTCAAGGGTGTGATGGGATCGGAAAGAGTAGCATGCTGTGAGCGGCGCAAAACGCGAGTGCAGTACGAACCCAAAAGGTCTCGATCCGGCTTAGGACGCTATAGACCACAAGTTTATAGGCTATAAGATCAAGTCTTACAAAGATTGATAGTTGAAGTAAACCATTAGACGTTTTCCCAACACCCTAAAAAATTCTCCAGCAGTGCAAATATGATAAATCATTAAAATAACAATAAATCAAAAGCTTAAACCAAGATTCAATTCAAGCATGATACAAATCAGTTCTCATTTTCCCAGATCAAATCTGTTATTTTTAAAGCATCAGCTGCGCCCAGTGGGGAATTATGATGAATCTCGATATTTGGTGTCGTTTTCTGCTATTTTCCTTAGTCATCAATTACACTATTCTCATGCTCTGGTTCACGGTTTTTGTATTTGCCCGAAACTGGATGAAACAATTGCATGGAAAATGGTTCCGGCTATCTGAAGCCAGCTTCGATGTGATTCATTATTCAGGTATGGCATTGTATAAAATTGGGATTTTGCTGTTTAACCTGGCGCCTTTAATTGCAATCTATTTAATCAAGCAAAGTTAAGCGCTATGCTGAACTGAATCTTGAATGACAGAAAAATAGCTTTGGATCAGTAGGGTGTATAAAAACTAAAACAGAATTTTAAAGGAGTTGAAACAGATGAATCAATTTAAACCGGCACTGATCTTGGGTGTCCTGATTGCTTTGGGGATGATAATTTCAGGATGGATTCTGGGCAATAGCGCCTTAAAAATCAAACAGTATGAACGTATTGTGTCGGTCAAAGGTTTGTCGGAACGCGAAATCAAAGCTGATGTAGCAGTCTGGCCGATCCGTTTTAACGCAGGCAGCCAGGATCTGGCCCAGTTGTACGATACCATGCAAAACAATACCCAGGAAATTCAGACCTTTCTAAAAAATGAAGGTTTTAGTGCCGAAGAGATCACCAGTGCTTCACCGAGTATTACCGATAAATACGCCCAGCAATACGGCGGTGATGCCAATGTCGCACTGCGCTATACTGCCAGTCAGACCATTACCGTCTATACCCACAACATCGATGCAGTACGCAAGGCACAAAGCCGTCTGATGGCTTTGGGTCGAAAAGGCATTGCCTTTGCTGGAGATGATTCCGGACAAAGAACCGAATATTTATTTACTAAGTTGAATGACATTAAGCCGGCGATGATTGAACAAGCCACCGAAAATGCCCGCAGTGTGGCAGAAAAATTTGCCGCAGATTCAAAAAGCAGTCTGGGGAAAATCAAGTCCGCCAATCAGGGCATGTTTAGTATCGAAGATCGCGACAGCAATACCCCCTATTTGAAAAAAGTCCGTGTAGTTTCGACGGTGGATTATTATCTGGCAGATTAATTTATCTGGCTATGCGCGGTGATTGACAGGTTAAATACAGCTTGTTATTTTGCGCGCATTGTTCCAGATGCTGTATTCCTAAAATGCCCATCAACCCCGACTTTGTCTATTGCCCACCGCAAGAACCGTTGCATATTGTTTATGAAGATGATGATCTGGTGGTGATTGAAAAGCCGGCCGGATTATTGTCGGTTCCCGGGCGTTTAGCTGAACATCATGACAGTGCTTATTTGCGGGTTCTGGACCAGTATCCGCAGGCTAAAATCACCCATCGTCTGGATATGGCCACTTCAGGTATTTTGATGTTTGCCAAACACCGTGATGCAGAAGTGGCGGTGAGTAAAATGTTTCAGGCACGTACCGTGCATAAAAATTATGTCGCACTGGTACAAGGCAAACTTGAAGGTCAGGGCAGCGTCGAAGTGCCTTTGATGACCGACTGGGAAAACCGTCCGCGTCAGATGGTGCATTATGAACTGGGCAAAACTGCCAAAACCTTATATCAGGCAATAGAATATTTGCCCCAGCAAGACATTAGTCGGGTTTTACTCACGCCCATCACAGGCCGTTCTCATCAGTTGCGAGTACATATGCTGTATCTGGGTCATCCCATTACTGGCGATAAAATCTATCATCCAGAACCACAGCGCAGTCCTTTAAATCGTATGGCTTTGCATGCCAATTATCTGGCTTTTAGCCAGCCGCTGAGTGGTGTTCCGGTTGAGATTGAAGTCGTAGTTCCGTTTTGATGTGGATTATAAAAACGATGGTATCCGGTCAAATTAGTTCTATTTTTACAGTCATTCAAAATGGTATTTGCCATTTAAAATCGGCTACCTGAATTAAAAATTGTGAGAATTTATTTCAGTCAATGCTCTGAAAATTAATGGTTTTTCATGTTTTTTATTTGAAATCTAATACTTATGCATTGCCCAATCTTCTGTCGATGTAGAACATACCGGTGAATGCTGGCTGCATATCTTGATGATGAGTTTAGGAATTTTTATTGTCTTTATCTGCTTTTATAAGTTTGATATCTTTATTTCTATTGGTTTTTTTAATTTTACTGTCATTAATTTTAAACTTTTAAATTATATCCTTTGATATAAAAAATACCGTTAGCTGTTTCAGGATCGTTTTGATTTAAGCTGCAAATCAATTCATGATGTATGACTTGCACATAAAAAATTATAGAAAAATAAAATGAATGAACGACTTAGTGGCGATTAATGGCTTTGATTATCTGGTCAAAGTGATGCAAAATTAACCAGTACTTTATAATAAATTTTTAATTTGATGTTTTAGGGCAATGCCCGGGGTTAAAGGACAGAACAATGCTCAGTATGGCTTTTTTCGTTCTCGCGAGTATTTTATTATGTGCCTTGCTCTGGAGCTTGAAGATCCAGACTTCATTACGCAGCAATATCCAGTTTTTACAGGAAAATCTGGATCATTCACGCAGCAGACTGGCAGATTATGACGCTCAAGTCGATGAACTGAATTATGACGTGACCCAACTGCGGGTACAGCATGGCAGTTTAACGACTGAGCTGAATAAATATAAAAAATATCAGGATATCTGTGATATCGAACAATATATTATCAACCGGACTTTGCAGGCCGAAAATTTTGTTGAAGTGACCAAACTGGATGCTTCGATCATGATTGATGATCTCAAGGCTTATATTGAAAGCGTGAAAGACTATCTCGCCCAGTTTCAAGCGAAAGCCTTAGTCGAAGTTGAACAGCAGGCCAGAAAAAGTTTAGCGGGTTATTATCAACAGGCCAAGCAACAGCAGCACTTAGAGGACGTAGTGAATGCCCTGGAACATAAAATCCAGGCCAAGCATTACGGTTTATGTCTGCCAGTACCGCAACTTTTACAACAGCTGATCGCAGGATATAGTGAAACGGATGCGGCTCGGCATCTGCTCGATGTGCGTGAAAAAATTCAGCAGGCCATAGCAACACAGCAGATCGCCAGTTGTAATTATATCGATGACGGCCGCCGTAGAAGTATCATTGAAATCTTTAGTTTGGCCTTTAATAGCAAGGCAGATTTATATCTTGCTCAATTAAACAGAGAAAATTTGGGACAGATGTTGCAAGCCTTAAGGGATGATTATGTCCTGCTGAATTATACCGGACAGCAACTGAGTCAGGCCACGATTCAGTCATCCTATCTGGATTTACGTTTAGAGGAATTAAAGTTTGCTGCGCTGGTTGTGCACATGAAACAAGAAGGCCGGCATCCAGAGACCGTATAGTTTTGATATGCATCAAAAGTACTCAGTCTTGATGGTAGCTGATAACGAATAGGGTTTTAGCGAAAGACCGATATTCCCGGACGTGATAGGCTATAAATATTTAAGAAATACCCATTTGACAGATAATTTTTATATTTATAAAAATCATATGTTTATTTATGGTTAAAAGATAATATTTTTTGTCCGGATCTCGATAATTGTCTAAAAATCAGCTAATCTTAGATGCAGAATAAAACAGCATCATAATAAGGATACTTCTATGTCACGTGATTACAATCAATTCCCTGACGATGAAAATGGCAATGTACTGTGGCAAATGCATCAGGATGGCGACGACTTGCAAGAAGCGCACGAAATTGAATTTTCGATTGCCTTTGCGGATGAAGCGCAGGCGGATCGTTGTGCCTTGTATCTCTTAAAGGAAGAACAAAAAATCAGCCTGTTTCAGGATGAAGAAAGCGCGACCCTGGAATGGATTATCACGATTTATGTGTATATGGAGCCTGCCTACGAAGATATTGTGGATCTGGAACAGTGGTTCAGCAAAATCGCTGCAGAATTTCAGGGTGAATATGATGGTTGGGGCTGCATGGCCTATGTCTATGATGATGAGCTGGATGAAGAAGAAAGCAGCCTGCGTAGTAGCTGAGCATGCTTGTATTTAAATGATTTAAAGTAAGAAACCCGGTCTGTCGGGTTTTTTATTGCTTTATTTAATTGCTATACGAAGATTTGAGCTTGAGTATAGATACATACTCATTATATATAGCCAGCTCAAAACTGGATAAAATAACTCAGATGAGTACTTAACTCAGGCTGATGATTTAGTCACAACAAATGCAGGGAATATCCCGCAATAAAAAAATAATAAGAACAAAGGACAAAAAAATGAGTTACACCTTAAAAATGCATCGTGTGTTCAGTGCACCACCGGAGCGGGTGTATCGTGCCTTTGTGCATCCGGATGCACTGGCCAAATGGCTGGCGCCACATGGCTTTATTGCCAAGGTAGAACATGCGGAAGTCAAACCTGGCGGCAGCTATAAAACCACCTTTACCAATTTTTCCACTGGTACCCAGCACCATTTTCATGGGATTTATCATGAGGTGATTCCCAATCAGTTACTGCGTTATACCGATCAGTTTTCGACACCAGATCTGCAAGGTGAAATAGAAGTCACTGTGATCTTTGAAAAGGTTTCAGTCGGTACAGGCCTGCATATTATTCAGGTCGGCTATCCCGATTTAGTGCCGCCTGCGGTATGTCATTTGAGTTGGCAGGAATCATTCCAGCTACTTTCCTTGCTGGTGAATCCGCATATCCCGGATAATTAATGCTTGATGATTATGAGCTGGCCTTCAACGAAACTCCTGTTCAAAAGCGCATCTCTGCAAAGATGCTATACTGTGATCTTATTTGTTTCATTTATTTAATTTTTCTCTTTTTCGAGGTTCTTATGGGTCTGCCAAACTGTCCAAAATGCCAATCTGAATATACCTATGCAGATGGCGATCTACTGATCTGCCCTGAATGTGCACATGAGTGGAAAGAAGGCGAAATTACTGAAGAACAAGTGATCATTAAGGATGCTCATGGCAATGTGCTGGCGGACGGCGATAGCGTGACGGTGATTAAAGACCTGAAAATCAAAGGTTCATCTTCAGTGGTGAAAGTGGGTACTAAAGTCAAAAGTATCCGCCTATTGCCCGATGCTGCTGATGGTCATGATATCGATTGTAAAATCGAGGGAATGGGCCCGATGAAGCTAAAATCTGAATATGTAAAGAAAGCTTAAATCTGGCATCAGACTAGAATTTTAACTGGACATGAGACGGTGGATAAATCGTCTCATTGCTAAAATTCAGCGTTTATTTTTTATATAGTCCCAATCCTCACGTTTTTGATTCGAGATCACTCGTATGCCACATCTGCATCTGGAATATTCTGACAATCTTCAACATCTGCTCCAGACTCAGCCGCTCTTGCTAGCCATGCATCAGGCATTGTTCAATGCAGGCTATGTCACCGATCCCGATGATTTAAAAAGTCGTGCAATTATGCAGCAGGATTATGTGATTGGACTGAGTCCACAGACAGATCAGGCCTATGCACATGCCAAAGTCTCACTATTGAGTGGACGTAGTGTCGAAGTGCGTCAGGCGATTTCTGCATTGGTGCTTGAGGTGATGCAGCAATCTATTGCTCCACAGCCCGAATTAAAAATTCAGCTCTGTGTCGAAATTATTGAAATGCCAAAGCAGACCTATAGCAAAGTCACGATTTAAATTCTGGCTTTTAGCTGTGTGGCATCGCGACAGCTTAAGAGTTGTATTTAAACTCTTTACAATTGCTCAGTCTAAAATAAATCAGACGACCGAACATGAATACTATTCCTAAATTCATTTCATCTTATTAAAATATAAACATATTTTTTTTATAAATGACATTTTTGATCATTTACAATAATACCGCAGAAGTCTTAAAGTGGGTTCAGATAACTCTCTATTCCTGATTTAAATAAAAATAAAGATTGATAGGGCTGTAATGTGGTATGTCTATGCAGATTGCATGAAGTTTTGGACTTAACTTAAAGATTGAAATCAAAATAATGTTTTAAATAATATTCAGATGAATTGCAGTGAATAACACAAAGGGGATAGCCAAGCAATTATAGTGCTTGAGCATAATCAAAATAAGAAAAGCAAAAGACCAGAAATTGGGGACAATTTTAATTCCGATTTCAGGTCTGAATACCTGATTGAGGGGGACTTTATGCAGGTTTTTGGGGATGAACAACTGAGTCAGGAAGTCATGGCATTTCTTCAGCAATGGGACCATGCCATATGCAGTCTGGAGATCCAGGATATTATTCAATTATGCCGGCCAGATATCCGTCTGGTCGATGTCAGTACTGAAATAAAAGGCATAGATGCCTATCAGGCACTCTGGTTGCAATATCGGCCTTTTATCCCTGAAGGAATCCGGATAGAGCGTCAAGATGTCAATATTCATGTGAGCACTGATTTAGCCTTGGTCGATGGCTATGTTCGGGTGAATTATGCGGTAATTGAGCCGATTTTCCAGTTGGGCTGGTGCCGGGTCAGTATGTGTCTCAGCAAGCAGCAGGGACGATGGCAATTGTTGCATCAACATACCTCAGTACCGGTACAACTGGAAACCCGTAAGATGCGCAGGATCAAAAGCGTCAGTTAAGTCATAAGCTCAAAAAATTAAGTGCAATATCTTTGCAAATGATTACAGGCATGCTTTATCAGGACACCATTCAGCAAAAACTGAATATACTCAAAGCCTATTGTCAGGGAGCCAGGATGTGGGGCGGTGCAATTCAGACCTTTGATAGGCTAGAAAATTCGATCGATACCTTAGAGCATGAAGCGAGGAATCCGAATGTGCAGAATGTCAAAGTGGTCGGCTGGAACCTTCCAGTGAGGAAGCCGCACTAGGCTGGCCGAATACAATTTAAGGACTAAATAATGAAACAACAATGGATAGACAGCATCAAAACAATGAGTGTCGCATTTGGTCTGGCCAGTATCAGCTCATTAAGTCTGGCGGCCATTCAGGGCCTGCATTTTTCACATAAAGACTGGGAAATTGCCTGTGATAATACCGGCACCTGCCGCGCTGCTGGTTATCAATCGGATCAAGATATTGATCAGCCGGTTTCGGTGCTACTAGAGCGTGCTGCTGGGACAAACAGTAGCATCAAAGCTCAGGTCCAGATTTTACCCTTAGCTGCTGCCACACCGACCAGACAGCTTCAGCTGCAAATTGCCAGCACGCCTTATGGCATGATTGGTTTGAATCGGGAGGGGATAGGGCAACTCAGTACCGATCAAACGCGAGCCTTGCTGAAAGCTGTACAGGGAGCAGGTCCGGTTGTCTTTAAGAATGCTCAATCACGATGGAACTTATCGACTGCCGGAGCCAGCGCGGTTTTACTGAAGATGGATGAATTTCAGCGTCGACTTTCTACATCCTCAGCCTTGATCAGGCCGGGAAAAAAGTCCGATCAGACGGTCCTCAAAGCTGCAGCGATACCGAAAATTGTGATACCCAAATATCAGTCAGGCAAAGTCACTCAAGCGAAACTGAATACGGCAGCCAGTCAGCAGATGATTCGAAAACTGAAAGCCACCACCAACGAGGATCAATGTGATTTGCTGTTTAGCCAGCGTTTTCTAGATGATGACGTCATGACGATTTATCCCATTAATGCCCAAAATCAGTTGGTTCAGATTCCATGCTGGCGTGGAGCCTATAATATGGGCAGCGGTTTTTGGCTGATAGATCAAAACAAGCAACCGAGACAACTGGTGACCACCTCCGGAGAAACCTTTAGCCAAGGCCAGATATTTTCCGGGCATAAAGTACGTGGTTTGGGTGATTGTCTGAGTCAGGACGAATGGGCATGGGATGGTAAAACATTTGTCAAAAGTTTCAGTAGCCTGACCGTACAATGCAAGGGCTTTGCTGGCGGTGCCTGGGATTTGCCGACCTATGTAAGCACAGTCATTCAGGGTAAATAGAAATACCCTCGAAAAATAGAAGTGATAAAAAAAGCCTGAATCATTCAGGCTTTTGAATTTAAAAAAATATTATCTTAGAAGCGCTTTGGAATTCTCTGACCATTCGGAACAGGGATGTCGGCAATTTTTAATACCCCAAACAACCAGGTTTCTGCATGCTGTACCGCCGTTTTGAGTTGATCACCCATGGCCAGACGCCCGGCGATAAAGCTGGCCAGTGAACAACCCGAACCATGATATTCACCCTCCAGACGTGGACAGCGGGTCTCATTAATCAACTTGCCCGCGATATACAGACTGTTCTGAATATAATCCGGCGTATCTTCATGACCGCCTTTAACCAGAACTGCTTGTGCACCCATATCAAATAGTTTTTGAGTGGCCAGCTGTAGGTCTTCTTCACCTGTTAAAGCACGCAGTTCAACCGTATTCGGAGTTAGAAGGGTAGCCAATGGAATTAGTTGGGTAAATGCTTTGACCAGTGTCGCCTGATTGCCCAATGAACCGCCACTATTTGCCACCAGAACCGGATCGAGTACATACAGATAGTCCGGATGTGCAGTCAAAAACTCCGCCAGTGCTGCGATATTCTCTGTGGTGCCTAACATGCCAGATTTAATACAGCGAATTGGCAGGTCATTCACCACGGCATTGGCCTGAGCCAGCAGCAGCTCTTTAGATGTCGCTTCAAAACCAAAAACCTGCTGTGAATTTTGAATGGTGAGGGCTGTGCAGGCAATTGCTGCATGTGCACCACTTTGACCAATGGCTTCAATATCTGCCTGAAGACCGGCTCCACCTGAAGGGTCTAAACCGGAAAAGCAAAGTACGGTAGGGCGCAAAATGATGTCCTTCATTCACTAAAATTACATTAGTATAGGCAAATTTGAATGAACTCTCGATATTAATTTATATCGGTGCTGATGAGAGGGGATGGGCTGTGATTAAGAATATTTTAATTGATCTGGATGGGACATTAACTGATCCTAAAGTGGGGATCACCACGTCTGCGCGTTACGGTCTGGAAAAGGTGGGTCATCCGATTAGCGATGAGATCAATATCGACTGGATTATCGGTCCTCCCTTAAAAGCCTCGCTGGCCAAACTTTTAAATATCGAGACCGATCATATTCTGGCTGAGCAGGCGTTGATGGCTTATCGCGAACGTTTTGCAGTGAAAGGCCTATATGAAAATCACGTTTTCGAGGGTGTGGCAGAAACGTTGGCAGAACTGAAACGCCGTGGTTATCGTTTGTTTGTCGCTACGGCAAAACCGACGGTTTATGCCAAACAGATTTTAGAGCATTTTGATCTGGCTCAGTATTTTACTGAAATTTATGGCAGCGAACTCAATGGTGACAGAACCAATAAAGGTGAGCTGATTCAGTATATTTTAGAACAGCAACATTTAAAGGCCGAAGGCTGCATCATGGTCGGTGACCGTGAATACGATATTTTTGGCGCACGTCATAATGGCATTGACTCGATTGCAGTGAGCTATGGCTATGGCAGTCAGCAAGAGTTAGCGCTGGCACAACCCAAATATCAAATAGACCACTTTGACCAGTTGCTCAATTATTTTAAGTGAAGATGAAACAGTCTTATGAACGGTCGTGATGGTTCTGAGGCAGAAAGCAGCTAGGTCATACTGAGCTGCTGAGATTAAAAAATCCCGCACAGTGCGGGATTTTTTAATTTGGGCTAAAAGAATTAAAGCGTCAAAAACCAGGTCGATGCCAGCACCACCATAATGATGATCACCAGTAAAATGTTGATGATCGTCATCTGATGTTGGGGGGGAACTCTGGCTTTGGTCAGTGCATTTCCTGCATGGTCAAACAGGATGACATTTTGCACGCTACTTTCATAACCGAGTTCGAGTAACGCGCGCTTTTCAACTTCGGTTAAACCGTCTTCAGGCAGATCCATAATTTGCAGCAGCGCTATAGAACTAAATAACTTCTTCATTACCGATGAGGGTAACAGTTGTTTCAGCGTCATCGCGGCTGCATCAAAGTCGGCAATAATACTCCGCGGATGGGCATAGGGCACATCGGGTAGCAGGGTATGCGTAATCGTGCCATCTATATTCATCAGCTGCATTTTATCTTTATAGATTTGCACCCATACAGCATCTGGAAATTTCACTAATTGATCTTGCAGCATGGAGAAAGTCTGATTTTGCTGATATTTAGTCATTAAATAATCGATAAACAAATCCCGCATCAAGACGGGATTTGTAAGGTTCGGTTATTTGGCAGGAGCACCATACTCATTGTTTTGTTGCTTGGTTTCAGTTGCCCACCACCAGATCAGTACCAGTATGCCAATCACGGTAAGCGTCAGTAATTGCCACCAACCAGAGCGTCCTACATCATGCAAGCGACGCGCGCCAACGGCCAGACTTGGGACTAGAAGTGCCAGATTAAGCAGGCTATTCACCAGCGGTTTAGTGCCTAAAACTGTATCAATTACCTCAGCAACAATGCCTAAAATTACACAAAACAGCATAAAGAACCAAAATTCTTTACGGCGTGCACGGCCGGAAAAGTTTGCATAGTTGGTCAGACATTTTACAAACCAGTCAATGCTGCTGTAATTTTCCTCGGCTTGATCCAGATTTGAATATTTGCCAAGCTGACTGGAAATTTTTTCTCCCAGATAAATAGAACTCCCTGAGGTTAAATAAACCTCAGATGCTTCACCCGCGGTATTGACGATAAAATCGACCCGATCACCGCGTGAAGGTGGACGCTCACTACGCCAGTCTGCGCCATTAAAGCTATAGCGCTGATTATCATCCCCCGAGATAAAACCGGTATTGTGTTGAATAGAAAAATCAAGGATTGAACCTTTCATGCTTGTTCTCGTCTATTAAGCTAGATTATTGTTTTAAAGCGACGCAATTTCTTATCAGAATAACTTTAGCATAATCTAATTTTTAAAAATTCATAGGGGAATGGCGGAAATTTTCTTATGTTTTTAAAAGCCTTATCGCAATAGTGATTCAGTATTCAATCAACAAAAAATATGGCGTTGCATGCTTTGAAATGAAGAATATTAAACATTAATGGCGCTGACTTATCGCTGAACTTATTATAAGAAAATAAAGCTAAATCTATCTGATGAATATCAAATTGTTCTTTGGAGCTATGGTTTGATGTTATTAAATTTAATATAATGATAAACAAATACTTATAAATTTAAAATTTACAAAAAGTATATAATAATACTAATAAATATAACATTTTGTTCATACTTTTTATCTATTAGTAACAATTTTTTTAAATCAACAGGCGTACAATAAAAAGCTTCATATGGTGATGAAGGTGTCACATTCAATGTATCTCTCCCCATTATCGAAGGCCTTTTACCTTTGCTGTGCCTCTTTCATCTTAACCACGACCACTGTGCATGCTGAAGCTGCTTTCAGTTCAGAAAGCCCGTGGATGCTCGGTGACTGGAACGGGCAGCGTACAGCGCTCCAAAACCAAGGTTATGATTTCAGTTTTGGTTATACCGGTGAAATGGCAACCTTGATCGATGCGCAAAGATCTTCAAACCATAAAACTGAATATGCGGACCAGTTTGTTTTTGGGGCACATCTGGATCTGGTAAAAATTGCAGGCTGGCAAGACACCGAAGCACAAATAACAGTGACCCAGCGTAACGGTCAGTCACTGTCTCAAAGCGCTGCTGCTTTAAATGGCCATCTGAGTTCAGTGCAAGAAGTCTGGGGCCGTGGTCAAACCTGGCGCCTGACTGATTTATGGATCAAGAAAAAATTCCTGGAACAAAAACTGGATGTGAAAGTCGGACGCTTTGGTGAAGGCGAAGACTTCAACAGTTTTGACTGCGATTTCCAGAATCTGGCCCTATGCGGTTCACAAGTCGGGAATTGGGTTGGCGATCAGTGGTACAACTGGCCGGTAAGCCAATGGGCTGCACGAGTCAAATACAACATTAACCCTGAATTTTATGCCCAGGTCGGTGTTTATGAATACAACCCTGAGAATCTGGAACGTGGTAAAGGGTTTAATCTGAGTACGGACGGCTCCAAAGGGGCAATGCTTCCTGCAGAAGTGGTCTGGATGCCTAAACTGGGCACACAAAAATTGCCAGGTGAATACCGCGCCGGTTATTACTACAGCACGTCGGAAGCTGAAGTCATTTCCAATCCAGATCAAACCGATCATCACCATGGTGGCTGGATCGTTGCCAAGCAACAATTAACTGCACATGACGGAGATGCTTCGCGTGGTTTGACCGGCTTTGTGAATGCGACAGTGCATGACTCCAAAACCAATAATGTCAGTGATATGCAAAATATCGGGCTGGTTTATAAGGGTGCAATGGATTCACGCCCTCAAGATGAAATCGCATTTGGTATTGCACGCATCAACATGAATGACGATGTCAGTACTGATCGTCATCAAGAAATCGATGCAGAAATTTATTATGGCTTACATGCCACTAATTGGCTCACCATTCGCCCGAATGTGCAATATGTGCGTCACGTCGGTGCATATAAAGATGGTGAAAATGTCTGGGTGGGCGGAATCAAGTTTAATACTTCATTTTAAAATATAGTTTTTAGTTGCAAATACACTATTGAATCTCTAGGTGCTTTGTTGCAGTAATGGGCAATGCCTGCTTAAGACATTGATGTATTTATAACTCAGAATTTAACAATAAGGGTGCTCATGCCTGTCATGTGCATGGACTTTCAAAAAAACTTTTATAGGTGTTCAATATGAATACTTCATCATCAGGTTCGGTACTGAAAACGATTTTAGCGGTCATTGCCGCTGTTTTCGGTATAGGACTGCTGATTGGAGGGATTTATCTTGCAGTGCTGGGTGGGTCTTGGTACTACATCATTGCAGGTATTCTCTTTATTGCGACCGCAGTTCTCTTGTATAAACGAAAAAGTGCTGCACTCCTTGTTTATGCCATATTCGTTTTGGCGACAGTGGTGTGGGGGCTGTGGGAAGTCGGTTCAGATTTCTTTGCACTTGCGCCGCGTTTAGATATTTTAGGGCTGTTTGGTCTGGCCCTGCTGATTCCGGCAGTAACACGCGGTTTTGATCAAAGCAAAGGTGCGAAAATTGTCCTGGGTGGTTCACTGGCTATTACCATCGCTGTCATGATTTATGCTGTATTTAATGACCCGCAAGAAATTCGCGGTGAATTAAAATCTCAGCAGCCTGCAGCCCACCAGCCAATCCCGGGTGTGGCAGATGAAGACTGGCCTGCTTATGGTCGTACCCAGTCCGGTTTACGGTATTCACCGTTAAAGCAGATTAATACTGAAAATGTCAAAGATTTGCAGGTGGCTTGGGAATATCACACGGGCGAATTCAAGACTGAAAATGACTCGGGTGAAACCACCAATCAGGTTACCCCAATTAAGGTGGGTGATAACATGTACATCTGTACCACTCACCAGAAATTGACAGCGCTTGATCCGGCAACCGGTAAGGCGAAATGGACCTATGATCCGAAATTAAAAGCTGATCATACCTATCAGCATTTAACCTGCCGTGGCGTATCTTATTATGATGTCAACAATACGGCTGGTTTTGAAAGCAGTCTCGCTGCGAAGAAAACCACCTCGGCTGAATGTCCACAAAAAGTCATTTTACCGGTCAATGATGGGCGTCTGGTTGCGGTAAATGCAACCACCGGTAAAGTCTGCTCTGACTTTGGTAAAAATGGCGAAGTTGATCTGCAAAAAGATATGCCATTCCCATATCCAGGCGGTTATATTCCAACCTCACCGCCTGTAGTAACCGGCACTACGATCATTATTGCGGGTTCAACTACAGATAACTATTCAACTGAAGAACCATCGGGTGTGATCCGTGGTTATGATGTCAATACCGGTGAACTGCTTTGGGTATTTGACACAGGCGCTGAAGATCCGAATTTGATTCCTGCACCGGGTCAAAAATTTGTACATAACTCTCCAAATGCTTGGGCACCTTTGGCCTATGATGCAGAGCTGGATATCGTCTACGTACCAACGGGTGTCGGTACCCCGGATATTTACGGTGGTCACCGGACTGAACTGGACGAGCGTTATGCCAACTCGATGCTGGCCTTGAATGCAACGACCGGTAAGCTGGTATGGAACTTCCAGACTACCCATCATGATTTGTGGGATATGGACGTACCTTCACAGCCGACATTGACCGAGATTAAAGATAAAAATGGCAATATGGTTCCAGCCATTTATGTCTTGACCAAAACCGGGAATGCTTTTGTGCTGGATCGCCGTAATGGTAAAGCCATTGTGCCGATTACCGAAAAACCGGTACCACAATCTGTGAAACGCGGACCTCAAACCAAAGGCGAGTTCTATTCTAAGACTCAACCATTCTCTGATTTTAACCTGGCACCACAAGATAAATTGACCGATAAACAGATGTGGGGTGCGACCATGTTTGATCAGTTGGTCTGCCGTGTTGCATTCCATAAACTGAATTATGATGGCATTTATACCCCACCTTCTGAAAATGGGACGCTGGTCTTCCCGGGTAACCTGGGTGTGTTTGAATGGGGGGGCATGTCGGTGAATCCAGACCGTCAAATTGCATTGACCAACCCGATTGGCCTGCCATTTGTATCGAAACTGATTCCTCAAGATCCGAACCGTCCTAAGACGGCTAAAGGTGCAGGCACAGAAGCAGGTGTTCAACCGATGTATGGTGTGCCTTATGGTGTTGAAATCAGTGCGTTCCTGTCTCCATTCGGTCTACCGTGTAAACAGCCATCATGGGGATTTGTTGCAGGTGTGGACTTAAATACTCATGAAGTGGCCTGGAAACGCCGCATCGGTACCATTCGTGACAGTATGCCGGGCATTCCATTGCCGCCATTCAAAATGGGTGTGCCGATGCTGGGTGGGCCTATTTCAACTGCGGGTAATGTAATGTTTGTGGGTGGAACTCAAGATAACTACATTCGCGCCATCAACGTGAACAACGGTGATGAATTGTGGAAAGGCCGTCTTCCTGCAGGTGGTCAGGCTACGCCAATGACTTATGAAGCCAATGGCAAGCAGTATGTGGTCATTATGGCGGGTGGTCATGGTTCCTTTGGCACCAAAATGGGTGACTCTCTGGTGGCTTATGCCTTGCCAGACAATAAATAGTTAAACTTTTAAATCAGTATGAAGGAGCCTGATTCGTCAGGCTTTTTTATTATGTATTGTTGAATGCCTACATCGAGTTTTAAGGACACAGAGAAATGATGTTGATTTGTTGCTGAAAGCTCAATTTCATTCAGATCGCATTAAAATAATATTCTTTGTATATGGCTGATTTTAAGCGCAATTCAGATAAAGGATTAATCAAGTCTGAATTTATCAAACACAGAATTTTAAGCTCAAAGTTTTTCTATCCATTGAGCGAACTATATGTCATCGAATCAGCGCATTTATTGGATATCGATGCTTAAAACAAAATGAATTGAATCATGAGATGTACGCCATCTCGATAAGGTATTTGCCGCATTAAACCACTTTCAAATAAGGCCTGTCATTTATGTACCAAAACCCGAAATTTCCATTCGTGAGATCGACCTTGTCCTGCCTGATTGCTTGCGCAGGTCAGAACATTTATGCAGAAAATGACACACAAGAAGTCCAAAGGTTAGACACGATTTTCATTCAAGCGACCCGTACCGATCGGGAGCGATTGACCACACCGGCGTCAGTGTATTATCTGAATCAAGAACAAGATAACAGCCTGAATGTGAACCTTTCTGAAACATTAAAAGGTGTTCCGGGATTACAGTTAAATAATCGTGAAAACTATGCTCAAGACCTGCAAATTTCGATGCGAGGCTTTGGGGCACGTTCCAGTTTTGGTGTGCGTGGTGTGCGTTTATATGTAGATGGAATCCCTGCGACGATGCCGGATGGACAGGGACAAACTTCGAATATTGATTTGAACAGTCTGGACCATATTGAAGTATTGGGTGGTGGATTTTCATCGCTCTATGGCAACTCTTCGGGGGGAACGATTTTAACCACCACGCGAGAGGGGCAAGGTGCTGACTCGATTGAACTGGGGCATTCTGCAGGGAGCCAGAATAAAGGGCAGACCAAGCTGGTTTTGCAAGGTGGTTCAGAAAATGCCGATGAACCAGCTTATATCATCAGCTCATCTTATTTTGATACCGATGGTTTTCGTGACCACAGCAGTGCGCATAAAGTCCTGAATAATGCGAAACTGACTTGGGATCTGGAAGATGGCAGTAAAATTAACTGGGTCAATAACTACGTTAAAATTGCAGCAAATGATCCGGGCGGTCTAGAGAGAAAGGATTGGGAAGCAAATCCAAAACAAATAGACAGTAGAATTCAGGGATTTAATACAAGAAAAGAAATTGAGCAATTTCAAACAGGTCTTACTTGGAATAAGTCAATCAATGATCAGCATGAGTTATATGGCGTGGCCTATTGGGGGCAGCGTGACGTTATCCAGTACCAATCAATTTCTAAGTTTTTTCAGTCATTAGAAAAACACCCAGGTGGTGTAATTGATTTTGATCGTCAGTTTTATGGTGCAGACTTACGTTGGACAGGTAGAGATGTTTTACCAAATACTAAACTGATTGCTGGACTTGCTGTTGATGCCATGACCGAAGACAGAAAAGGTTATCTAAATTATGTAGGGAATACTTTTGGAGTTAAGGGTGAGTTACGTCGTGATGAAGACAATACCCTGTGGAATTTAGATCCATATTTGCAAGCTTCTTATCACTTTGCTCCCGATTGGACTCTAGATGCTGGGCTACGTTATAGCAATGTGCATTTTAAATCAGAAGATCATTATATTACTGATGTAAATGGTGATAATTCAGGTAAAACCACTTATGAGAAATTATTGCCATCCATGGCTTTAAGCTGGCAGATTTTACCTGAGCTGATGACTTATGTCAGTTATGCACAAGGCTTTGAAACGCCGACCTTTACCGAAATGTCTTATCCAGCAGATGGCAGTAGTCGCACACTTGATCTAAAAGCAGCAGAAAGTAGAACTTATGAGATGGGATTGAAATCTGCCAATATTTTAGGTGATTTTACTGTTGCAGTTTTCCATACGACGACTCAGGATGACATTGTTTCTGCAGGTAATGACAATGGTCGCTCTACTTTCCGTAATGCCGATAAAACTTTAAGAGAAGGTGTTGAACTCTCCTGGAATAAAAATATATGGCGTGATTTAAAAGCACAAGCAAGTTATAGCTATATTGATGCTACTTTTGATGCAGATATTCCTGAAATCCTAAGTACTAGTACGCCTGTAACTGTTTTAGTTCCAAGGGTAGCAGCCGGAAACTATATTCCGGGAATTGCTAAAAATCAGGCATTTTTAAGTCTGGGTTGGAAGCCTGAAAGTGGCTTACATGCAGGACTCGATGTGCGTTACTCAGACCGTATTTATGTGAATGACTTGAATTCGGATGCTGCACCAAGCTACACAGTCGCTGGTGCAAATATTGGCTATAATTGGAATATGAAAGATTGGTCTGTCAAAACTTTTGCGCGTGTCGATAACCTGTTTGATAAAGACTATTCTGGTTCGGTGATTGTTAATGAAAGCAATAACCGTTTCTTTGAGCCGGCAGAAGGGCGGAACTGGAGCGTTGGTTTGAGTGTGACAAAAGAATTTTAATTGAAATGATTTAGGGCTGTTAAATTTTCAAAAAACAAAATCCCGCTTCCTGAGCGGGATTTTTTAATATTTAAGTTTTGAAAAGTTGATCAGAGGATTTGAGATAAAACTAGATCTTTTGCTGATTCACCCGTTTCGATAATTCCTCAGCACTTTCGACTCGTTCAGAATATCGATCGGTGAGATAAGCAGACTGACCGCGAGTGAGGAGGGTGAACTTGTAAAGTTCCTCCATCAGAAGTTGTTTTAGATATTCTTTCTGCTCCGCAGCGCGCAGCTTTTAGCAAGGAAGATGGGGAAATGATTATTGATGAAGCAGGGAAGCGGTTGAAATAAATTCCAGAATTGAAGACGATAAATCAGATCATAAAAAAGCCACCGCAAGGGTGGCTTTTTATTTAATATGTTTTTTATTTTATTGAAAACTTATTCTAGATAAAGTCCCAACTATTGATGGTGATCAACAATAAACTTGGCTCGATCATAAAGTTCATCAAAGGTAATAATTTCAACATTCTTAGAATTTTGACGAAATAGCTCAAAAGTCTTCTTTTTTATTTCTTGGTTTTTCTTGTTATCTGTATCAATTTCAGACCAATTGCCAATAATTAATATTGTTTTTGAATCGTAAGAGTTCTGTGCGATTGTTTCACCATTATTATTATAGTTAACTAGATCTCTTGCGAAAGTTAATTTAAGAGCATCCAATTCACCATTCCAGCAATTAAATTCATTCTTAGACCAAATCGTTTCCGTCTATTTCTATAGCGTTCTGTTAATATCCGAAAATGTTTAAGTT
>NZ_VPCO01000015.1:0-78340 GCF_013418175.1 Acinetobacter sp. YH12200 | reverse complement strand
AGAAAGTAACTTAGACCAGTGTTGATCATTCAGCATTGTACGAGGCATAGCGAGAAGTAAATTTGGTTTGGCGATTAAATTTTACTTTCTCGCTATTTTTTTGAACAGAAAATGTCAACAGACCCTAATAAGTTGTTTTAAGTGTATTAGATGAGTCAGATCCAGAAACTAAGAAATTTCTAATTTAATAAGCATTCAAGGATGATGGAAATGAACGGGGTATATTATTAATCTTGCGATTTAAGTTGTCAGTCGTGTAAAAAAGATGATTTTAAGCAATAAAATCCCAGTCATAAAAAAAGCCCGCAGGGTGCGGGCTTTTTAAAGAGAAAATTAGAGACCAGCAGAGGCTTTAAGCGCTTCCACTTTGTCGGTTTTTTCCCAAGTAAAGGCCGTATCAGAGCCTTCACGGCCAAAATGACCATAAGCCGCAGTCTGCTTATACATTGGCTGAATCAGATCCAGCATGCGGGTAATGCCATATGGGCGTAGGTCAAAGTGCTCACGAACCAAGGCAATAATCAATTCTTCAGATACTTTTGCAGTATTA
Organism: Acinetobacter sp. YH12200; assembly: GCF_013418175.1. Lineage (NCBI taxonomy): Bacteria > Pseudomonadati > Pseudomonadota > Gammaproteobacteria > Moraxellales > Moraxellaceae > Acinetobacter > Acinetobacter sp. YH12200. The sequence goes on along the minus strand of NZ_VPCO01000015.1, from coordinate 77,790 downwards.
AAAGTGTTGATTGAAATTGAAGTAGGTTCAGCAACACCAATCGCATAAGACACCTGGATTTCACACTTGTCTGCAAGACCAGCCGCAACGATATTTTTTGCTACATAACGCCCTGCATAGGCAGCAGAACGGTCAACCTTAGATGGATCTTTACCAGAGAAAGCACCACCGCCATGACGCGCCATACCACCGTAGGTATCTACGATAATTTTACGACCAGTCAAACCACAGTCACCGACAGGGCCGCCAATCACGAACATACCCGTTGGGTTGATGTGGAATTTGGTCTCTGCATGGAACATATCGGCAGGAATGATTTTCTTCACGATTTCTTCAATCACAGCTTCTTTAAGATTGGCTTGTGAAATTTCAGGATCGTGTTGAGTCGACAAAACCACAGCATCTAAACGAACAGGTTTGCCATTTTCATAAGCAAAGGTCACTTGGCTTTTCGCATCTGGGCGTAACCAAGGCAAAGTTCCATTACGACGAAGCTCTGCTTGTTTTTCCATTAAGCGATGTGCATAGGTAATTGGCGCAGGCATTAAAACGTCAGTTTCACGGCTGGCATAACCAAACATCAAACCTTGGTCGCCGGCACCTTGATCTTCAGGTTTCTGACGGTCTACACCCTGAGCAATTTCAGGTGACTGTTTGCCAATCATGTTGATTACGGCACAGGTCGAACCATCAAAACCCAGATCAGAATGGTGATAACCAATACCGTTCACGGTATGGCGTACTACCGCTTCAAAATCGATATTGGCCGTCGTTGTGATTTCACCGGCAAGTACAACCGCACCTGTTTTTACAAGCGTTTCACAAGCAACCCGTGCATAAGGGTCTTCTTTTAAGATTGCATCCAAAATAGCGTCACTGATTTGGTCAGCCATTTTATCTGGATGGCCTTCGCTTACAGATTCCGAAGTAAATACAGCGTACTCGCGCATAGTCCTATCACAGTTAATTTTAAAGACCCGATATGTTACATCGAGTTGCGCTCTAGGACTAGCTTAACACGACAAAATTGGTCGAAATTGTTTCAAATTATTGTGTTTTTAATTGATTAATAGAATTAAAAAAATTGATATGTCGATTTAACCGTCATTGCTGATTTGGCAAGGAGCGACAAATTAATCCGGATTTTCCCAGATGTAGCAAAATTAAACAGTTATATTCTCGAATAAATTTTAAAAGATCGCTGATTGGAAAAATATAAAGCTAAAATCTGAGCAATTTTCAGGAAAGTGATCATTACATTAATACGCTCGCATGTGATTCAACATGATTCGACTAGCTGTATTGTGGTTGCATCGGCTTCTCTGCATATTAGGCCTAAGGTTTCACTACTGGCCGGTTAAGCATGGCCAAGATTCTTTTTGTATGGGCTTCTTGAAGTAAGACTGTACGGAGATAAGTCATGATGTATCAAAAGGCATTTACCTTAATTGAGGTGATGATTGTACTGACGATGATGGCGATTTTAGCCACCATGGCGTTTATGAGCTATCAGGGCTATGTGGTACGCGCTCAACTGGCTGAAGTGTTTGAGCAGGCTGGCACATATCGAACTCAGTTCATTGCCTCAGGTCAGCATTGTGATGCTGGACGCGAGATTGGAGGGAATACACGATATATCGAAAAAGTGGTGATTAATGCGACATGCCGAATTGAGTTTAAGCTGCGACAGCAAGGCCTAGATGCAGCGATTCGGGGTAAATCAATTGCATTTGATGTCTATACGGGAAAATGCTTCTCGACTGATATTTATCAGCGCTATTTACCTAAAAGCTGCCAGGGGCGCTAAGCACGCTTGCTGCTTATGATTGAGCCTAAATAGATGTAAGCTTTTCATCTAAAAAATACATAGTTGATCGATCTATTGATAAGAATGAATCATCAATGCTCTTCATCATCGACGAGAAAATTATATGACACATCTCTCTTTAAACGGATGGAGCCGACTTTAGATTAAAAACGAAATAACAGTCAATTCTAAAAAATGCAGGGTTGAAAAGCTCAATCAGACAACAATATGCTAACTATCATGTCTAATAAATCCCTCGCAAAAGTGACCAGAGAAAACAGAACTAGAGAGAAAAATGTGGAATAATTACCCGATAAGGAAATACAAGACTAATAAACTGATAAATGTTGTTGCTTAGTCTTTACCCCTCGCTGTTTTTTTAAGACAATAGACCATAGTTTTGAAAGTCTTTTCATCATTTCCTATTTCTGAATATTTTGGACTCTGATTTATGACAACCCCGCTTAATGAACGTCGTATTGCAAACGCAATTCGTGTATTGGCAATGGATGCTGTGCAAAAAGCAAACTCAGGACATCCAGGTGCTCCAATGGGGATGGCAGATATCGCTGATGTGGTTTGGCGTGAATTCCTGAACCACAACCCGACCAACCCGAATTGGGCTAACCGTGACCGTTTTGTATTGTCAAATGGCCATGGCTCTATGCTTCAATATGCACTGCTTCATTTAACGGGCTACGATCTTTCGATTGAAGATCTAAAAGCATTCCGTCAACTTCATTCTAAAACACCTGGTCACCCGGAATTGGGTTATGCACCCGGGATTGAAACGACGACTGGTCCTCTAGGTCAAGGGATCGCCAATGCTGTTGGTTTTGCGCTGGCTGAAAAAACCTTAGCCGCACAATTTAATAAAGATGACCTCCAGGTTGTGGATCACTTTACTTACTGCTTCCTGGGCGATGGCTGCCTGATGGAAGGTATTTCACATGAAGTGTGTTCATTGGCAGGTACCTTAGGTCTTGGTAAGTTAATTGCCTATTATGACGACAACGGTATCTCGATTGATGGTGAAGTGGAAGGCTGGTTCTCTGACGATACCGAACAACGTTTCTTGGCTTACGGCTGGCAAGTACTTAAAGTAGATGGTCATGATAGCGAAGCGCTTCGTGCTGCAACTTTAGCAGCTAAAGCTGAAACTGCTAAGCCAACCATCATTATCTGTAAAACAGTGATTGGTTTGGGTTCACCAAACAAGCAAGGTAAAGAAGACAGCCATGGTGCGCCACTCGGGCATGATGAAATTGTCTTGACGCGTGCAGCATTAGGCTGGACTGACGAAGCATTTGTTATTCCTGAAGATGTGTATGCAGCTTGGGATGCCAAAGACAAGGGCGATAAAACTGAAGCAGCGTGGAATGAAACATTTGCTGCCTATGCTGCAAAATATCCGACTGAAGCGGCAGAGCTAAAACGCCGTATGTCAGGTGATTTGCCAGCGGACTTCGTTGCAAAAGCAGATGCTTATATCGCTGAAGTGAATGCTAAAGCTGAAACCATCGCGACACGTAAAGCAAGCCAAAATGCATTGCAAGCACTGGTTCCATTATTGCCAGAAGTTCTAGGCGGTTCTGCGGACTTGGCTGGTTCTAACCTGACGCTGTGGAAAGGTGCGCAAGGTGTACAAGACAATGCAGCGGGTAACTACGTACATTATGGCGTGCGTGAATTCGGTATGACTGCAATCGCCAATGGTGTTGCGCTGCATGGCGGTTTCATTCCTTATGTGGCTACATTCCTGATGTTTATGGAATATGCACGTAATGCAGTACGTATGTCTGCCTTGATGAAGCAACGTGTGATTCATGTGTACACACATGACTCTATTGGTCTAGGTGAAGATGGTCCTACGCATCAGCCAATCGAGCAAATTGCATCTTTACGTGGTACACCAAACCTGAATACCTGGCGTCCATGTGACACCGTTGAAGCTGCAATTTCTTGGAAGTCTGCATTGACTCGTTCTGAGGGTCCGACAGCGTTAATCTTCTCTCGTCAAAACTTAGCTTTCCAAACTCGTACTCAAACACAAATTGAGAACGCTGCGAAAGGTGGTTATGTATTGGCTGAAGAAAAAGGCGAATTAAAAGCGATTATTATTGCAACAGGTTCAGAGGTTGCTTTGGCAATGGAAGCTTATGCACAGCTTGAGGGCGTGCGTGTCGTGTCTATGCCATGTGCTGAAGAATTCATGAAGCAAGATGCAGCGTACCGTGAAGCAGTTCTTCCATCCAATATTCGTGCGCGTGTTGCGGTTGAAGCAGCGCATGTAGATTATTGGTGGAAATTCGTTGGTCTAGATGGTCGCGTAATTGGTATGAGTACTTATGGTGAATCTGCACCTGCAAAAGACTTGTTCCAGCACTTTGGTATTACCACTGAAGCCGTTGTTGCAGCAGTAAAAGAAATTACTGCTTAATCAGCCCTTTAAAAGTTTAAAATGGCGTCCCAGTTTTGGGGCGTCTTTTTGTTTTTTGGTCTTTTTAGCTCTGTTTTCATGTGACAAGAGTTGAAGAGTTCTCTTGATAATTGAATGCAAAAAGTGAGATGAACATGAGCTTGTACGAGCAAATTAGCGAAGAAATTACTCTGATGGATGCAGGCGAACAGAAATGGATCGGGCAGGATCTACCTCTTGAGGCCATGATGGCGGTTGAGTTAATGCTGCAAGAACTCGCGGAAGAAAAAGTCATCAAAGTCCGCCGTAAAAACCATGAAAAGACGACTGGCCTAAAACAGGTTGATCGTATTCTGGTTGAAAAACTGTAAAGCTAAAATACTAAAAAGTCCCTGATTGGGGCTTTTTTTATGCCAGATGATTTTTGTCTGGAAGTTGCTTATCAAAACCAGATGAGATAAAGATAAGCTTGTAACTCGCTATAGAACTCAGCATCCTATCGAAACGGCTTATATTAATGAAATAGGCAAAAGAAGTTGGTAAACATGAAAATAAATTCCCAGATTCAGATCAAATCTTTAGAGCAAATATCACAGTACCAATGGCTGCCTTTATGGCAAGAATATCAGGCTTTTTATCATGCGAAGATCTGTGACGAGGTCAGTGAAAATACCTGGGCGAAATTACACAGTACTGAGCTAGATTCGATGTATGGATTTGCTGCATTGCTTGATGAAAAAGTGGTGGGCATTGTACATGTGGTCGAGCATGACAGCAGTTGGACGCTACGGCCTTATGCTTATTTGCAGGATTTATTTGTGCCTTCGCAGTATCGAGGTCAAGGTATCGCTTGCAAGTTGATTGAACAGGTTTATCAGGTGGCAGAACAGCGTAATTGTGACCGCGTTTACTGGCTCACGCATGAATCAAATCGTCAGGCACAAATGCTCTATGATAAAGTGGCCAAAAAGACCGGATTTATCCAGTACCGTATGGATTAATAATAGAAATTTAAAAAATAACTTACAAATTTATCGTTTCATCGCTGCAACAAAACGTTTTATCTTTAGAGCTGTAAATATTTCTGAATTCTATACACTGAATAACATCCAAAACGAGAGATAAAAACATGAATTTCAAAACATTAGTATTAGGCTTAGCGGTTTCATCTGTAGCAACATTTTCTATTGCAAAACCAGTAACCTATACAATTGACCCGACCCATACTGCAGCCGTATTTAGCTGGGATCATTTCGGTTTTTCTACGCCATCTGGTAATTTCTCTGATATTCAGGGCAAAATCGTGGTAGACAATGAACAACCGGCAAAGTCAGCTGTGCATGTGACAATTCCAGTATCCAGTATTAATACCAACGTGACAGCTTTAGATGATCACTTAAAGAAAGCAGATTTCTTTGATGCAGCAAAATATCCAAACATCAGCTTTAAAAGTACCAAAGTAGAAACACAGGACAAAAAGAACTTCAAAATTACTGGTGACTTAACTATTAAAGGCGTGACCAAACCTGTGGTATTGGATGCTGTTTTAAACAAACAGGCTGAACATCCAATGATGAAAGTTCCAGCAATTGGTTTCAATGCAACCACTTCATTTGACCGCTCTGCATTTGGTTTAGGAGCAAACGTACCGAGTGTGGGTGATAAAATTACTGTTCAGATTACCACTGAAGCCACTGTACCTGCGCCTACAAAGAAATAAGATTCTCTGTATGGGTAGTATGAAAAAGCACCTGATTCAGGTGCTTTTTTATCAAATAAAATGACTTAGATCTAATCACGATTCAGAATCAGCAGACAGCCAAAACTGATAAAGATCCCGCCTGTAACTCCATCAATCCATTTGGCAAATTTTTGATAATAAGTCGTCATTTTCGGCATTGAAAAAATAATGGCTACAACCGTAAACCAGAGCAAACTTTCGATAAAGACCAGAGCTAAAAGAGAAGATTGTTCTGATAGTTTTGCATTAGGGCTAATCGCCAATGCAAATACACTGCTAAAGTAAATCAGGGCTTTGGGGTTGGCCATGTTGGTGAAAAAACCTTGCAGCAATAATTTAAGATACGACGGCTGAACGATAGAAAGAGCTTCTGCTTTCGAATTTGTTAAAGGTAGAGGTGTCTTAAAGCTCGACTTCAACATCAAACTGCCCAGATAGAGCAGATATAATCCACCCAATAGCATTAAGATCTGCTGTAACCAGACCATTTTCTGAAATAAAAAATGCAGGCCGCCAAGTGCACAAATTGACCAGACCAGAATGCTCAATGAAATACCGAGGGCTGCACATAAAGCATGCTTTCTGGACTGCCGGATGGCACTTTGTGTGACAAAGAAAAAGTCCGGTCCTGGACTAATCAGGGCAAAAAAATGAATCACGGCAATGCCGAATAATGCGCTCATAATATTTCTACAGTCGAGAGGAAGAGTTTAGCCTAGAATTTATCTGAGACTAGGATACGATATTTAATTGCGCCAGATATTGCTCTAGTACAGTTTGCGAGGTGGTTTCCAGTACAGGCGCAAACTGAAGATTGGCAGCGCGTAGTGCAGGAATATCAATTTTAGCCTGACTTAATTCACAGCTATGGCCAATCAGCCATTTTTCCAGACTGTCACTGGCGACTTCAGGATGGAATTGTAGTGCCAGAATATTACTGCCTATACGAAAGGCCTGATTTGCATAAAGCTCAGTACTTGCCAGTAATTCAGCCTGTTCAGGTAGGTCAAAGGTATCACCGTGCCAATGTAGCACTTCAATATTTTCCAGATTTCGCAGTGGATTATTCTCGATAGCTGCAAGACTGAGCTTAGACCAGCCCATTTCTTTGCTCTGTCCTGCATAGACTTTGGCACCAAGCGCATGCGCAATCAATTGAGCACCCAGACAGATTCCTAAAGTGGGTAAATTCTTATCCAAACGTACTTTAAGCAGGTCTATTTCTGCTTGTAAGAAAGGAAAGTTTTCTGTTTCATAAACCCCAATTGGGCCACCGAGAATTACGGTTAAACCAGGATGCTCATACGCCTTACACAGGTCATCAATCCCGGCTTCAAAATAGCGGACACGTAGCCCCAGCTGATAAAATACATCTTCCCAAGCACCGAGGTCTTCAAAAGCGAGATGTTGGATTGCATATACAGTATCGGGGAAATGGTCCAGGTTCAGCATGGTCATTCGATCTAAAACGGGAAATATTTATTTAACGTCATTCTGTAAAAAAATAGAAGTCTTTTTAATCCCGTAATTTATGAAGCAAGATATTCTCAATCTGAATAGTGAATCCTGGTGCAGGATTCTGAACCGGCTTTGTATCATTATGCAGCTCAATTTCATTTCCCACTAGAAAGGCAGTAGAGTAGAGGTGAATATAGAATAAAAAGACTGAGGAAGAAAAAATGCACAATATCTGTCTCTATATCGATAAAAAACGTATCAGTCCCTATGTCATGTCAGTTTACGTTGCTTTAAAAGAAAAAGGCCTGAATTTTCAGGAAAAAACGGTTGATCTAGATCAACTGGAACAACAAAGCATGGCATATCGCAGAATTTGCCCCAGTAGAAAAGTCCCTTGTCTTGTGATGGATGATTTTCATTTATTTGAATCTTGGGCGATTACAGAATATCTGGAAGATGCTTTTCCAGCGCCAGATTATCCAGCTTTATACCCCAGAGAGAGTCAGGCCAGAGCAAAATGCCGTGCAGTTCAGGCTTTAGTCAAAACTGATTTTATGGCAATCCGCCAGGCCATGCCTTCAGACTCAATCTTTGTTCCACCTAAAGGACTTTTTATTGCATCAGCCGAAGTCTTGCAAGATATTCAGCGTTTATTGGCAGTCACAGAGAGTTTGCTCAGTGAATGCTGGCTGACTGAACAGTGGTCAATTGCAGATTTTGATCTGGCCTTTATGCTGCACCGCCTGCTTAGCCAGCAGATTGAACTGCCTGATAAAATTCAGGTATATATCCAGCGAAATTTCCAGCGTGCTTCAGTTCAGGCGTGGCTAACAGAAAATGAAAAGCTCAAGCTTTAAGCTGCCAAAACTTATCAACTAGAGGATACAAAAAAGACTTAAATAGATAAAAATCAAGCGTAATATAAATCAGAACTGTGTGGAAAATTACGAGAAATAATGTCCTTGTTGCATCATTATTAAGGAGTGCGGGGTGGGGAATTCACATCATCATGAGCATAGTCATGTCACTGTGACTGCGAAAAATATCAAAAAATTATCGATTGCTCTGGCACTCACGACCAGTTTTTTAATTGTGGAAGTTATTGCCGGCTTTTTGACGCAGAGTCTGGCCTTGCTTTCTGATGCCGCACATATGTTTACTGATGCTGCGGCACTGGCGATTGCACTGGTGGCCATCAAGATTGGGCAAAAACCGGCAGATAACAAACGCACGTTTGGCTATCAACGCTTTGAAATTCTGGCTGCCTTATTTAATGCCTTGATGCTCTTTGTGGTGGCGATTTATATTTTATTTGAAGCCTATCAACGTTTAAGCAATCCTCCAGAAATCCAGAGTCTGGGGATGATGGTTGTGGCGAGCTTAGGACTCATCATTAACCTGATTTCGATGAAAATTCTGGTGTCGAGTAGTCAGGAAAGTCTAAATATCAAAGGGGCTTATCTGGAGGTGCTGAGTGATGCATTGGGGTCAGTCGGCGTGATGATCGGGGCGCTGCTGATTTATTTTACTGGCTGGATGTGGGTAGATACACTGATTGCCGTATTGATCGGATTTTGGGTTTTGCCACGCACCTGGATTTTGCTCAAACAAAGTATCAATATTCTGCTGGAAGGAGTGCCAGATGAAATTGATATTGAAAAACTGCGTCATGATCTTTTAGCACTCGAAGGCGTACAAGATATTCATCAGCTTAAAGTCTGGGCGATTACTTCCAAAAAAGTCATGTTGACGGTACATTTGGTTGCACCGAATGTAGATTATCAGAAACTGCGTCATCAGGCTTTTGAAATATTGAGCCATCAGCATCATATTACTGAAATGACTTTACAGATTGAGGCAGAAAATTGTCCACCGGAACAACGAGGGCATTCGACCCATCAGCACTGAAATATAATCATCTGAGCATCGCAGGGCTTAATTATTTTTTAGAAGTGAATGGATGACATCCAAATAACTTGGTGGAGCATCGACATACTGACGCTCTCTTAACATTTGATGCATTTTCGCCAGCTTTTGATGCGGAACAGCGGCCATTAAATGATGTTCAATATGATAGTTCACATGAATCGGTGCTACAAAAGCTCGTGCCAGATAACCTGCGCGGGTTGTACGGGTATTGCTGAGGGCAGAATGACTGGTTTCCAGACCCGCATGTTCAGCCATTGCGCGAATACGGATAAATAAAGGGAATGGTGTGATATAAGCCAAAGGCCATAGCAAATACAGCTTAGGATGGCCACTGGCCCAAAGCACAGAGAAAATCGTGGCATTCGCGAGCAGCATACCTGAACTGTTTTTCAGCAGATTTTTGGCCAAATCTACCTTGCTACGATTGCCACGTGGAATAGGTTTGGGATCGTTGGATACACTCCATTCCAGAAGCTCCAAATCCATCAATACCCGACCTGCCAGAAATTTAAGTCCAGATTGCCCGTTTAAGTCGCGAAAGAATTTTCGGAATAATGAGCTTTGAGTAATGGGGAAGTTTTTCACCAGGCCTAAATCCGGGTCGTCTGGTTGAGAGGTTTTAGCATGATGTTTCAAGTGATAAGGACGATATTTGCTGACCTCATTCCAGATTGGGCGTGCACACAGCCAATCGGTCAAATGTGTATTTAGCCATTTGGTTTTAAACAGGCTATGGTGTGAGGCATCGTGCATCAAAATCGCCATGGCCAGCTGACGACCTGCCAAAATCGCCAATGCCACTGCACACATTAAAACCTTTCCCCAAATGGGCAAATATTCCCAGCTATAGGCCACTGTACCGAAGGTCATCACAATCACAGCCCAAGTTGAAGCTATAGACCAAGCACCATGTAAGTCAGAAGTCGTGGTGAGTTCTTTAATTTCTTCGCGGCTAAAAAATTCGGTGACACTGAGCTTAGTGTTCATTGTTTTGCCTATAGCGTTCTTATCATTACTTTCAATATATTTGTCCTAAATATTACAGTCAATTTATTTTTGTGAATAAATATGAAATAAATTATACACCCTGATTGTTAAAATATTGCTGCCATAAAAATTGCCCCTGTTTTTCTATTTTACGAACCGCCCGCTCAAATTGTTGCCGAGCTTCGGCTTCTATCCATTCTGCAGGAAGTAGGGGATCGGCACGTAAACTAAATAAGGCAGATTTACCGAGATAGAAGGCGGTTTTTGCTGCATCAGATAAAGGCAAGCTTTGAGAGTAATCAAACCATTGATGAATGTCTTGATTCACCTCCAGATAAGTTTGATGTAAGGCTTGAACATCCCAAAGTGCACTGACATCTATTTCCTGATCTATCTCACTGACTTGAAAAAAACGTGCATCTGGATCTAATCCAAACTGGATTGCAGCCGTTTTTAATTCGGTTAAGCTCAGCATTAAGTTGTCTGGACGAATAAAAACATTCTGCTCCATTTCCTGAAAGCCATAATAACCTAGTGCTTTTTCCCCGTTTGGATAATGCAGTGCGATCTACACGTCCCAAAGCACCGGTATAAACCAGTACATATTTTCCATTCCACGCGGTCGCCATTTGCATATTGGGATGCTTGTTTAAACTGATAAAAGAAGTATCAAATTTTTTTTCTAGCAATTGATACACCCCGCGCTCTACAGCTTGAATGATATTTTCCTGATTCAATCGGGCTACAGCAACCCGCAGACTATTGTGAGAAATGCTTAATAGATCTGCTGCACATAGCATCTGTTTAATGCTGGCGGTGGAATTTTGAGACGCATATAACAAGTCTAAAACCAGATGACGGGCATTCAATTTATAAGTCATGAAACGATATCGTAATTAAAGGAATTGAAAGTTTTGAAGTTTATTTACAATAGCACTTTGTTGTGAATAACCCAAAAAATGTCAGGGTGAAAGAGGATGAATAAGTGATTTGAGATATGCTTTTTATCAATGAAATTTTTTAAACACAATAAAAAAACCCTTATCTTTCGATAAGGGCTTTTCGTATTCTGGAGCGGGAAAGGAGACTCGAACTCCCGACCCCAACCTTGGCAAGGTTATGCTCTACCAACTGAGCTATTCCCGCAATGAGATGAATTATAGAGAATTCCACAGCAGTGTCAACTCTCTACAAATCTGTTTGCTTAATTAATCAGCACGGCGCCAAACTGTACCTTGGCGGGTATCTTCAAGAACAACACCTTGATCAAGTAAAGATTGGCGAATTTCATCCGCACGCGAAAATTCTTTGGCTTTTTTGGCATCTTGACGCTGTTGAATTAAACCTTCAATTTGTTCAGGTGATAACCCTAGGGCTTCCTGACCAATATCAGATTTGAGAAACTCATCTGCATCTTGTTGTACCAGACCGAGAATATTGGTCAAATGGCGTAAAGTTGCGTAGTAGATTGCTGCCTGTTCCGCATTTTCTTCTTTCACGGCACGATTCAGTTCTTTGTTAATTTCAAATAGCACTGCAATCGCTTCAGGTGTATTGAAATCATCACGCATGGCGGCATTAAAACGTTCAACCAAAGCATCATCCAAGGTTTCCACCAGATGATCGCCATAAACCGCCTGATAGGTTTTAAATGAATGGTAGAAACGAGACAAAGTATTTTTCGCTTCTTTTAAGGCAACATCCGAATAGTTCACCGGACTGCGATAGTGTGAAGACACAATAAAGTAACGCACCACTTCCGGATGGAACTTTTCGATCACGTCGCGAATGGTGAAGAAATTGCCTAAAGACTTCGACATTTTCTCGCCATCGACATTAATGAATCCGGCATGCATCCAGTAATTCACATATTGTTCACCGGTTGCTGCTTCAGATTGTGCAATCTCATTTTCATGATGCGGGAAGGTCAAATCGGCACCGCCGCCATGAATGTCGAAATGATTGCCCAGGCAGCAGGTCGACATCGCTGAACATTCAATATGCCAACCCGGGCGGCCATTACCCCAAGGTGAAGGCCATGCAGGTTCATTTTCTTTGGCGTGTTTCCAGAGGACAAAGTCAAATGGATGTTTCTTTTGAACTTCGACATCAACACGTTCAGAAGCCCCAGCTTGCATATCTTCTAACTTGCGACCAGAAAGACGGCCATATTTGGCAAATTTCTCGACTTCAAAATAGACATCGCCATTATTAGATGGATATGCCGTGCCTTTGTCGACCAGATTGCCAATCATATCTTGCATTTGGTCAATATAGTCTGTGGCTTTAGGCGCAGCATCAGGCGGGAGACAGCCTAGTTTGGCAAAGTCTTCATTCATCGCATCAATAAAGCGGCCGGTCAACTCCGAGATACTTTCGCCATTTTCATTGGCACGTTTAATAATTTTGTCATCAATATCGGTAATATTGCGCACGTATTTGACTTTCCAGCCTTGGCTGCGCAGGAAACGGATAATATAGTCAAATGCAACCACTGTACGTGCGTGTCCAATATGACAGTAGTCATAGACGGTCATACCACAGACATACAAATCAATTTGACCTTCAACACGAGGTACGAATTCTACTTTTTTGCGTTGCTCTGAGTTATATAGAACAAATGGTTGCATAGCTGTTCAAAAGACTTCAAATAAAAGGATGAATCATCTTAACCTAAGCATAATTATTCATAAAGACAAAAGCGTAAAAAGCCTCAGATATTTAGCATAGTTAGGCAGAGATACTGATTGATAAAAAGGTGATTCTTGGACGGAAGTCAGAATATTGAGCTCAGCTTTACAGAACTAGTGTTTGCCAGGGAGATTAGGTGATATTGGGATGAGTATGATCTTATTCGAATCCAGCTTATTGAGAAGAGAATGGACATGTGTCGATAGAAAATAAAAAACAAGCATATTTTACAGCGTCAAAAATGGAGTAAATGTAGAGGTGGAGATACCAGACTGCGTAAGTCACATACAATCAAGATATATTAAAAATCTGTCGAATCTTCTACATTTAGAAAGCTCGCAATTGCATAGCTATGCTAAAATTGCGAAAATTGTGCCCATCAAATGAGAGTTTTTCTCTGTCCTTAACGTAGGTAAACAGGCTTTGAATTCACAAAAAACAGCGAATCAACTCGATTTTCAGAAAGTCGCACTTGAAACACTGCGCATCGAAGAAAATGCATTACAGATTTTAGCCACACAGATTGATGGCCGTTTTAGCCGGGCCTGTGAAATTATTCTACAGTGTACTGGTCGTCTGGTAATTACCGGAATGGGCAAGTCAGGTCATATTGGCCGTAAAATGGCGGCGACCTTTGCTTCGACCGGAACCCCCTCATTCTTTATGCATCCGGGTGAAGCCGGTCATGGCGACTTGGGCATGCTGGTCGCGGGTGACGTGCTGATTGCGATTTCAAACTCAGGCAAGAGTGATGAGATCATGATGCTGATGCCACTCATCAAACATCTGGAAATTCCTTTAATTACCATTAGCGGCGATGAGCGTGGCCCAATGCCACAAAATGCCGATGTGGCTTTAACTCTGGGCAATATTCAGGAAGCCTGTCCGCTCGGGTTGGCACCCACCTCATCAACGACTGCCACCTTGGCCTTAGGCGATGCTTTGGCGGTGGCGTTACTGGATGCGCGTGGTTTTACTTCAGATGATTTCGCCCGCTCGCATCCCGCCGGAGCTTTGGGTAAGCGCCTGTTATTACATGTAAAACATCTGATGCGTACGGGTGATGATTTACCTAAAGTTTCACCAGATACCGCCATGAACAAAGTATTATATGAAATTTCAAACAAACGTCTGGGATTGACCACGGTCGTAGATGCAAATGATGTCTTGCTGGGAATTTTTACCGATGGTGACTTGCGTCGTTTAATTGATAAACAGCAAGGTTTTGATGTCAATCTGGCAATTCAGGACGTGATGACCAAGAATCCGCTTACGATTTCTCAGGAAGCACGTGCAGTCGTGGCGCTGGAACGTATGAATGAACGTAAAATCAACCAGTTTGTAGTGGTTGATGAGGCCAATAAAGTGATTGGTGTGATTAGTATGCATGACCTGATTCAGGCTGGGGTAAATTAATAAATGGCATCTTATGTATTATTAGAGCAGGCACGTCATATTGCAGCATTAGTGCTTGATGTAGATGGTATTTTAAGTGACGGCTTTGTAACGCTGACCAATACTGGTGATGAAATCAAATCATTCGATATCCGCGATGGTCTGGGTATGAAGCTGGTTCAGCAGGCTGGAATCAAAGTGATTATTATCACTGGCCGTAAAAGTAATATTGTCGAAAAACGGATGTCGGATCTGGGTGTGGATCTGGTCTATCAGGGCCGTGAAGATAAAGGCACAGCACTACGTGAAGCATGTGCACAGCTCAATATCGACCCTGAAGATTGCTTATATATGGGCGATGACTGGCCTGATTTGTCTGCTTTTGCCATTGCTGGCATGAAAGTGACCGTACCGAATGGTCATGTCGAAGTTCGTCGCCGTGCAGATCTGGTGACTCAGGCGCTAGGTGGCCGTGGTGCAGTACGTGAAATCTGCGATATGCTGCTGATGTCCAAAGGCGTATACCAAGAGTTACTTGAAAAATATACTCGTGCGCCTTATTAATAAGTCATATCTTTTGGATTAAGTACACCGCTTATGGATACTAAAGTTTTATATATTACGGCTGTGATGATTGCCGCAATAAGTGGTGGTTATTATTATTACAGTGGCAAGGGCAATAAGCTGCAGACGGACTCCGCGCGCAGCATGACCTATTCCGCTCAAGATATTAACTTAACCCAGACAGATGAATCAGGTATGTTATCGGTTCGCGCCCAAGTGGATCGACTTGAGCAGAACCTGCAGCAACAGACCTCCAAACTGGAAAACCTGCAAGCTTCGACCTATGACAATGCTCAAGTCGATGCGACTTTCTCTGCCAAAATGGCGCATGGCTATGATGACAATACAAAAGTTGTACTCTCTCAAGAAGTGCTTGCCACCAAAATCATGCAAAATGGACAGTTAGAGTTCCGTACTGAGGAGCTGACGGCTTTTCCAAAAACACGTGAAATTGAAACTGATAAAACGGTGATCGTGGAGTCTCCACAGGCTGAATTTATCAGCCAGGGTCTTAAAGCCAATCTTAATGATGGTCAATACGAATTCTTTAATATTCGAGGAAAGTATGAACCAAATTCCTAAAGTCAAAATGATGCACACTTTCCTGAAGCGCACTGCGCTGGCGACTGTGATTGGACTTGCTTCAATCGCGGCCTTTGCCTTGCCATCTGACCGTAACCAGCCGATCACTTTACTGGCGGATCGCGCGACTTTTAATGAGCGTACTGGGGTGACGACCTATTCTGGCAATGTCATTATTGAACAGGGCACCATGAAGCTACAAGCCAATTCAATTGTGGCCAATCTGAACAATAAGCGCCAGATTAGCCTGATCACGGCTACCGGTAGCCCGACACAGTTCCAGCAAAAAGTAGATGCCTCCAAAGGTCTGACCAAAGGTCAGGCTCAGAAAATTGTCTACAATGCTGAAACCGGAATTATTACCCTGTCTGGTAATGCCTTATTGCAGCAGGATGGGGCCAGTATTCGTGGTGCGACTTTAAAATATAGTATGAATAAAGGTGATGTTGAAGCGATTGGTACACCGAATAAAACCGGTTCAGCTGAAGGTCGCGTAAAAATTGTGATTCCACCATCAGCTTCACAATCCTTTCCAGGAGCACGTGATTAATGGAACAATCGCAGCAAGTTCAAACCTTGACCATCAAACATCTGGCGAAAAATTATAATAAGCGCTGGGTGGTGAAAGATGTGTCTTTTAGTATGGAAAGTGGCCAGATTGTCGGATTGCTCGGACCTAATGGTGCAGGTAAAACCACCAGCTTCTATATGGTCGTCGGTCTGGTACGTATGGATAAAGGTGAAATCTATCTGGATGATCTGGATCTTTCTGATCTGGCCATGCATGAACGGGCACGCAAGGGAATTGGCTATTTGCCGCAAGAAGCATCGATTTTCCGCAAGCTGACAATTTCACAAAATATTATGGCGATTCTGGAAACCCGCAAGGATTTGACCAAGGCTCAGCGTCAGCAACGTCTGGCGGAACTTTTGGCCGACTTTAAAATCACTCATATCAAAGATTCTTTAGGAATGAGTGTTTCCGGTGGTGAGCGACGCCGTGCCGAGATTGCTCGTGCATTGGCGGCAGATCCAAAATTTATGTTACTCGATGAACCTTTTGCTGGTGTCGACCCGATCTCGGTTGGTGATATTAAAGATATCATCACCACTTTGAAAGATCGTGGGATTGGGGTATTGATTACCGATCATAATGTGCGTGAAACGCTGGCGATTTGTGAACATGCTTATATTGTGAGTGAGGGGGCATTGCTTGCTGAAGGTACGCCAGCTGAAATTCTGGCCAATGAAACAGTAAGAAAAGTTTATTTAGGTGATGATTTTACCGTATAAACAGCTTTTATGTCTGTAAGATACCCACATCACGGCACCAATTGTCGGATGAGGGTTTTTTTTCATCAAATCAACGTTAAAAAAGTATCTTTTACAACGATTTGATATATTGTTAGGCTAAAACACGAAACATTAATTATTATGCGATTTAGGGTACAGCACATAAAAAATGTTCAGGGGGAAAACCGATAAAAAAAGGGGGATCTTCATGAGTCTTCTTTTGCCTTTATCTATTTCCTTGGCACATGCAGAAACTTCGCAAAACCATTTTGCAAATATTAAAAACGGTTTAAGTAAACTGATTGCACCAGAGCCAACACGGTCAGCGCATTCAGTTGATATTACGTCACTCAGTCGCTACTCATTAGACACTTCTCAGGTAGCTGAACTGCCACAGATTACCCGGCCACAACAGGGACAGTCTGCTACCGGCCCTATCGTGGCTCCTATTCCACAAAAGATGAATGTGGTGGAAGCGATCCATACCGCAGTTCAGCGACGTCCTGAAATTAGCCAGAGTATTTCTACCCTGTCTGCACAGGCGGCTAATATTGATGTGGCAAAAGCAGCCTATTATCCGCAGTTATCGGGCGGATTGGGGACCGGTGATCTGACCTCTGGTGAGCGTGGACGTCAAGTGGTTTCCTTAAATGCGACACAGATGCTGTATGACTTTGGCAAGATCAAAACCAATGTCAGTATCGAGGAAGCCAGATTGGCAGAAGAGCAGGCAAGGGTGCTGGTCAGTCTGGATCAGGTGGCTTTTGAAGTGGCAGATGCGATTGTCAATATCAAGCGTTATCAGGAAATTACCAAAATTGCCCAGCAACAGATTCAGGGTATTGGACGGATTGCAGAAATTGCCAATTTGCGTGCCCGTGCCGGTATCAGCAGTCAGGCCGATCCAATTCAGGCTCAGTCCAATCTGGAAGCGGCACAATCGAACCTGCTGGTGCAGCAGACCCAGCTCAGACAATATCAGCAACGTTTACGCACTTTGCTGGGGTTTGATGTGTCTGCGGTGGAATGGGAGATTCCAGAACGTATTGTGGCGCAGGCCGATCTGTATCAGGATCCGGAATTTACCCAGATTCCCAATATGATTCTGGCACAATCGGGTGTAGAGGTTGCACGCTTTCAAAAAGATCAGGCACGTTTGAGTTGTTATCCAAGCATTCATCTGAAAGGCAGTTTAAGTCAGGCTGTTAATGGGCGGAATCCGAATAATAATGAAGATGACGGCTTTTATAATTCAATCATGATTGAAGCCAGCAGTAATTTTTATCAGGGTGGCGCAGCACGCTCTCAGGCACGTTCTGCCAGTTATGCCGAAGAAGCTGCACGTGCACAGATCAATACGGTTTATCTGGATGTACTGGATCAGGTTCGCTTGATTCGTGAGCAGATTGAAAATAAGCAAAAACAAATGGGAGTTTTATCCCAACGTCGTGCAACCACGGTACGAACCAAAGAGCTGTATCAAGAACAATATAAATTGGGTACCCGAACCGTGGTGGATTTGCTCAACGCAGAACAGGCGATTCATAGTGCAGCACAGGAAATTGAATCTGCGCGCTATGACATCTATTCGGCGATTGTGCAATATATTCAGGTTACCGGCCGTACACGGGATATTTACGCGCTTAACCGTATTTCTATTCAGGGGTTTGAAGTTCAGCCATGAGTACTACAATAAATTATCAACCGTGGCTTAAAGCGGTTTTGAATATTGCCAGACATTACCGGATTGAACCTTCTGAGGAGCGGATTCGTCTGCAACTGGACTGGAACCAGCATCATGACATCGACGAGATACTCAAAATTGTCAGCCGGCAGATTGGTTTAAATATCCGTAAAAATAAATTTGACAGCAGCTTGCTGAATCCGTGGCGTTTGCCTTTGCTGGTGGAGTTTGATAGTGGGGATTGTGGGTGTGATTGAACGCATCGACACCCAAGGTAACGTCAGTATACAGCTCAGTGGCGATGAAGGCTTGTCTCAAAGTTTCACGGTTGAACAGTTAGAGACGGGCGTAAAGCATCTGTATGTTCTGCGTCCCAAATCTTCTGTGCCGGATGCGCGCGTGGATGAATATATCAAGCCGTTCGAGAAAAACTGGTTCTGGTCAATTGTCTTGAATGACTGGAAACGTTATATCGATGTCATGTTCGCCTCTTTAATTGCGAATATTCTGGCACTGGCCACGATTGTTTTCTCGATGAACGTGTATGACCGCGTGATTCCATCACAATCGATTCCTACCTTATGGGTTTTGGCTGGCGGTGTGCTGATTGCGGCAATTTTCGAGTTTGTTTTACGCGTCTCCCGAATCTATCTGTCAGACATTATTGGTAAACGTGCTGATCTGAAAATTTCGGATCGGGTATTTGGCCATTCTTTGCGCATCAAAAATAGTGAACGTTCCAAATCGACTGGTACCTTTATCTCGCAGATTCGGGAACTGGAAGGGGTACGCGAACTGGTCACTTCAACCACAGTGACTGCGATTGCCGACCTGCCATTTTTCTTCCTGTTCTTAGGGATTTTCTGGGTGATTGGCGGCAACCTGTTCTGGGTGATGCTGCTGGTGGTGCCACTGATGATTCTGCCTGGCATTCTGGCGCAGAAAAAACTGGCAGAACTGGCTCAGCTGGGCATGCGTGAATCTGCCATCCGTAATGCCTTGCTGGTAGAGGCCGTGCAAGGGATTGAAGATATCAAGCTGCTCAGAGCTGAAACACGCTTCCAGAATCAGTGGAACCATATGAATGAAGTTTCAGCCGATGTCAGCATGCAGCAACGTAAGATTGTGGGTTTGATGACGGCCTGGACCCAAAAAATCCAAGGCTTGACCTTTGCCATTGTGGTATTGGTCGGTGCTTTTGCGGTGATGGACGGCGAGATGACCACAGGTGCATTGGTGGCCTGTTCGATTTTGTCTTCACGAATGCTGGCACCCATTTCACAAATTACTGGCGTGTTGGGTCGTCTGCAACAGGCCAAAGTGGCCAAAGCCGGTCTGAATGAGTTGATGAAAAAATCGGTCGATCAGCCGGATTATTCTCATCTGATTCATCGCCCAGCTCTGGATGGCCATTATGAACTCAGTGGTGTGGTATTCAAATATGGCGAAGATGATCCAAAACCAAGCCTGATGATTCCAAAGCTTGAGATCAAACCGGGTGAAAAGATTGCGATTCTGGGCCGTAACGGTGCCGGGAAATCAACCTTGTTGCAGCTCTTGTCTGGTATGCAGACGCCGTTACAGGGCAAGGTCAAACTGGATGGTATTGACCTGACCCTGATTGATCCTTCAGATGTACGTCGTGATATGGGCTTGCTGAACCAGAATTCGCAGCTATTTTATGGTTCGATTCGTGAAAATCTCAGCTTGGGTGCGCCCTTGGCCACCGATCAGCAAATTCTGGAAGCGCTGCAAATCACGGGTGCATTCGCTTTTGTGCAGGAGAAAAAAGAAGGTCTGGATCATATCATTCTGGAAGGTGGTGTTGGCTTTTCTGGCGGTCAGCGTCAGGCGCTGTTATTAACACGGTTATTGATCCGTCAACCGAAAATTCTACTGCTAGATGAACCTACTGCTGCGATTGATGATGTGTCAGAAAAGCAGTTGATTGATCATCTTAAAAGTTATTTGAGCCATCGTACCATGGTGGTTGCGACGCATCGCCGTGCGGTACTGGAGCTGGTGGATCGTATTATTGTGGTGAATGATGGGAAAATTGTCATGGATGGTCCACGAGATCAGATCCTGAATCAGTCACAGGGTGGTAATAAGCGGGTTGTTGGAGCAAGTGCATGAGTGAACTCAAAGAACTAAAACGTTCAAGCAAAGTCAGCTTTCAGGAACCACCTTTACCTAAATCGAGTGTCATTATCTGGATTGTCGGCATTGGTTTATTGGTATTGCTGATCTGGGCCTGGTTATTTAGCTTGGAAGAAGTCTCTACCGGTACGGGTAAAGTGATTCCATCTTCTAAAGAGCAGGTGGTTCAGTCTTTAGAAGGCGGTATTTTGACCACACTCAATGTTAGAGAAGGTGAAATTGTAGAGCGCGGCCAAGTGTTGGCTCAGCTTGACCCGACCCGTTTTGAATCCAATGTCGGTGAATCTGAATCCTTACTGATTTCATCACGTGCGACCTCAGCTCGCTTACGCGCGGAAGTGAGCGGTACGCCATTGGTATTTCCCGAAGAAGTCTTGAAATACCCAAAACTGGTGAAAGAAGAAACGGCACTGTATCAGTCACGTCGTGCCAATCTGGAGGAATCCGTGGCCGGTCTAGAACAGGCCTTGGTACTGGTACAGCAAGAGCTGGAAATGACAGCACCACTGGTGGCTAAAGGGGCAGCCAGTGAGGTTGAAGTACTGCGCTTAAAACGTGAAGCCAACGACCTGCGTAATCAAATGAATGATATTCGTAATCAATATTATGTGAGCGCGCGGGAAGAGCTGTCCAAAGCCAATACCGATGTGGAAACTCAGCAGCAGGTGGTACGCGGCAAGTCAGATACCTTGAGCCGGACTATTTTTAAATCACCGGTACGCGGTATCGTAAAAGAAATTGATGTGATGACGCTGGGCGGCGTGATTCCACAAAATGGCAAGTTGATGACCATCGTGCCACTCGACGAAAAACTACTGGTTGAAGCGCGGATTTCACCACGTGATATTGCCTTTATTCGTCCAGATCAGGAGGCACTGGTTAAAATTACAGCATATGATTATTCAATCTATGGTGGGTTGAATGGTAAAGTTGCGATGATTTCACCAGACACCATCCGTGATGAAGTCAAGCAGGATCAGTTCTATTACCGGGTCTATATTCGCACGGAGAGTGACAAACTGAATAATAATGCGGGTCAGGAGTTTAATATCACCCCAGGTATGGTGGCCACGGTAGACATTCGCACCGGTTCAAAAACTGTCATGGATTATCTGATCAAGCCATTCAACAAGGCCAAAGAAGCCTTGCGGGAACGCTAATCTTTTCAGGCCATTGAGTCAAACAATCGAGTCAAATCGGGCCTCTCCATGGAGAGGCTTTTTATTTGTTGGAGTAAAGCAGGTATACTGCCAGGGTTCGATTTTAAAGCCTGAAGTTATGCCATATACGCTTGCCAGCCTGGTCAGTTTTGAGGAAGACATCAAAAAAAGCCGATTTCAGGCATTTGCGACCCCTGTGGAAAATGAACAGCAGGTCAAAGATTTTCTGGACGCTTATCGTGATCCAAGTACCACACATCAATGCTGGGCCTGGAAAATTGGCCATCAGGTGCGCTTTAATGATGATGGTGAACCTTCAGGCACCGCGGGGCGCCCGATTCTCGCCACCATTGAAGGTAATGAATTGACTAATGTACTGGTGCTGGTCAATCGCTGGTATGGCGGGATTAAACTCGGCACCGGAGGTTTGGTTCGTGCCTATGGCGGCTGCGCTGGACAATGCTTGCTGCTGGCAGACAAAATTGAACTGATTGAAAAGAAAAAAGTGCAATTTTCCTGTCAATTTAATGAATGGGCCATTTTTCAGTATGAACTGAATCAGCAGCAAATCGATTATCAGGAAGACTATAGTGCCGAAGGCGTTCAGGTTCAGGCACAGTTGCAGAAGCATCAGATTGAAGCTTTTGCTTTAAAAATTCAGGATGTGACTCGTGGCCGTGAACAGCTCAAAATCATAGAAGAAGCGACAGATGACTGAAGCAGATCCATTACTGAAATATCGTGAGCAGCATAAACATCGCCTGAACTATATGCCTTGGCTATACTGGTCCTTAAAGCCGAAAAACCGTGGCTGGGCAGAAGCTTGGCAAAAAGAATATCAGGCTTATCTGATGGAAATGGAAACCGTCGAGATTGGTGAAAACTGTTTTATTTCACCACTGGCACATATTTTTGCGGAACCGGGACGCAAGATCGTCATTGGCGATAATACCTTTATCGCCGCAGATTGCACCCTGCATGGCCCACTGGACATTGGCAATGAAGTGGCGATCAATCATCACTGTATTCTGGATGGTGGCCGGGTGGGGATTAAACTGCATGATCAGGTGCGTATCGCAGCGTATTGTCATCTGTATGCATTTGATCACGGTATGCAGCTAGAACAGCCAATTTATCAGCAAGCGGTACGCTCACAAGGCATCGAAATTGGCCGGGATGTCTGGCTCGGCGCACATGTCGGTATTAAAGATGGCGTTAAAATCGCAGATCAGGCCATTGTCGGAATGGACAGTATGGTCACCAAAGATGTCGAAGCACGGGCTATCGTTGCTGGGAATCCTGCAAGCTTTATTCGATACCGCAAATAAAGCTTTACACTCAGTAGATCTCTTTCATCAATCAAAAAATGATGGTTCTATTGATATTTAAATCCACGAGATATTAAAAGCCCTTTCTCTCTTTCGGATGAGAAGCAGTGCGTCGCAAGGGCATGAGCGGATTTTATAAAGACCTCTTTCTTGTGCAACAGTATTGCTGACTTCCTAACAGCAAGAGGGAATTTCGCTGGTATAAATTAGAAAATGATTTTAAACGCATTTTAATGATCTGAATTTAAGTGTTTGGCCTAATGGCTGAATTATTCTTCTAATTATCGGTCAATCATATAAAAGTTAACATATTTCAATTCAAGCCTTACAGATTTTGCTGCACATTTTATAAAGCTTATGCTAAGTTAAAAATAACAAAGAAATTTTTATCATAAATAGAGAGGCTAAACATGAAACGTGTCATCGCCTGCATCGACTCTTCACCATGTATAAACGCGCTGGCAGACGCGGCTGCATGGATTGCCAAACAGACTGGACGTGAACTGGTTTTGTTACAGGTCTTGGATTATTACCCGGCCAGTTATCATCTGGGCGAAATCAGTGGGGTAATCGGGTTTGAAAGCAATGCCATGTTGCTGAAGGAATTGGCCGAGCTTGAACAAAAACAAAGCGAAATTGCCTTGGATTATAGCAATAATCTGCTGCAACATATTTCCGAGCGGATTTTAGCCGAACATGGTATTCAAACCACACATATTCAGGAAAAAGGGGATTTTTTGGAGCAAAGTTTCCAGATTCTTGAGCCGGATGATATCGCATTAATTGGATTGCTCGGTGAGCGCTCAGCTGAAAAGAATAAACCGATCGGCACCAATGTCGAGAATTTTATTCGTGGTGCCAATTGTACGGTCATGACGGTTGGGGAGCAGTTTAAACCGCCAACACGATTTATTTTTGCCTATGAATATTCTCCGACCTGTATCAAAATGATGAGACGGATTGCGGAAAGTGATCTGCTGCGTTTATTACAATGTCACCTGTTATATATTGGCGATCATGCCGAAATTTTAACTGAGCCGCTGCAATATCTGACTCAAGCGGGTCTAGATGTAGTGCCGCAATATCGCTATGGCGATGTCGCCGAGAATATTTTGACCTATCAACAGGAGATGGGTATTCAACTGATTGTTCTGGGCGCATTTAGTCACAGCAAAATCCATCAGTTTTTCCTCGGTAGTATTGCCACCACAATTTTCCGTAATTCCAAGGTGCCTTTACTGGTTGCAAAGTGAGGATTGCCTAAAAAGCAAACAAAATGAAAATTTCAACGTAAATTGTTACAGCTTGATTTAAAAATGATCAGAGTTATCCTCATATATTGTGGATAACTCTGTGGTTAATGTTTTTAAGTTAATGTTATATATAATAAATATGGCGCTGGGTAATTTTTGTTCTTCTGATTTTATTTGACAATCGCAAGTGCAAAACCATCATGTCCTTTACTGCCTACAGTCTGTAAAGCGGTACAAGACAAGATACGTGGATGATTTTGCAGCGCTTTAAACATGGCACGGATGCCTTCAATACTTGGCTTGTGATTGTCCGGATTGATAATCTCGCCTGCACGGATTACATTGTCCAGAAAAATAAGTGTACCTGAATGCGACAGGTTTAAACTGAGTTCCAGATATTCCGGATAACTCTGTTTGTCTGCATCAATGAAGATAAAATCAAAAGCCTCGGTCTCTGCGGGTAGAGCTTTGAGTACATCTGCTGCACGACCACATTTCAGTTCAACAGTTTGCTTGAGCTGGGCACGGTTAATATTTTCCTGACCCATTGCCGCGTGGGTATCACGTCCTTCAATTGTGAGGATATAGCCATCATCGGGCAAAGCACGTGCCAACCACATGGTGCTGTATGCGGCAAATGTTCCGAGTTCCAGTACACGTTTACATTGATTCATCTGGATCAGCATCTGCAACAACATGCCTTGATTTGCTGCTACAGCCAGATGGTCTGGCAGACCATGCGCAGCAGTATTTTCCAGCGTCTGGTTCAGGATGGGATCTTCAGGAATTAAATGTGACTCAATGTAGTTGTCAATGTCTGTCCACATGTGTTGCATAGTTTTAGCACCATCAATTGCGATGGGTGCATTTTAAACTTTTCGCGGCATAGCGCAATTTATTGTGCTATAGCTGCTGTTTTTTTAGGCTATATAAAGTCTTAAATGAACTTTGTATAGCCGTTGTCATGACTTAGTAATTACACATTGAAGAATTTCGCCCCAGACTTGGCCCCCAGGTACGGTAACCTTGGGTATCGATGTGGATCTGACCAGAAGCATACATGCCGAGTCCCATATTCAGACTTTGACCATGTTGCGCCCAGAACTGGCACAATTTGAACTTGGTATTTTCAATATAACTATAGTCTTGCGCTTGCGGATATTCTGGGCCAATACGAAAATCGATGGCAGAATTATACAGATGGCGTGAAGAATTGGCGCCACCGGCACACTGGTTTAAAGGCAGGTCACGATAGACGGAAGTGACTTCAAAATCAGTCAGGACATTGGCGGCTACTAAATATTTAAATACACGCAAGGTTGGAACCTGATTGGCCCATAATTCACGGCTTGGAATCATGTACTGTGAACGACCACATTTGGCCCAGTCCCGCGCGGTACGCATTAATTCAAAACTGGGAATAATATTGCCTACGCCATTGCGTTCCAGAAACACTTCGTACTCACGTACACGTGATAAATTATCCAGCGCAGAGACCCAGTGGGTATACAGATAAGGTACAGTTTTGGGTTGGACTTTGCGGTCGTATTGAACACGTTCTTGGGGAATATAAATCCGCTTTCCATCGGGCACGGTCTGTCCCGGTGGTTTTGGGGTCGTGGTACAACCCACAAAAACGAGAGGGATTACACACAGACTCAATAATCCCTTTGCAAAATTCTTCATTTATAGAAATCAGATATTTATAAATAGCGCCATTTTAGACTAAATATACGGAGAAATTTGGAGAATATTGCAATAAAATGTGTGGATTGAGTATAAAAAAGATCAGCATGTGCTGATCTTTTTTAACTGAAATTAATTACTTTTCAAGATATTGTAATTTGTCAGCTTTACCATTCCATTCTTCACGATCTGCTGGCTGGTCACCAATTTGTGTGATATTTGGCCATTTTTGCGACAGGTCAGCATTCAATTCAATAAATACTTCTTGGCCTTCTGGTAATTCATCTTCAGAGAAAATTGCATTCGCCGGACATTCAGGTTCGCATAAGGCACAATCGATGCACTCGTCCGGGTTAATCACCAGGAAGTTAGGACCTTCATAGAAACAGTCTACAGGGCAAACTTCAACACAGTCTTGATATTTACATTTAATACAATTTTCAGTGACAACGAAGGTCATGGCGACAGCTACCTAAAAAATATGGTTCTATTTACGAATACTGTATTTTAGGCAAAAACAGGGGGAACTAACAATTCCTTTTATTGATATTTGTTATATATAGGGCTGTTAAATTTGAAAAAAGCCGGAATAGGGCTAAATTCAAGTATAAATCAGTGCTAGACCCCATACGGGATGAGGTCTATGGCTCAGAGAATTACCCCGGCTGTTTGAGTAAATCTTTTAGTGCATATAATTGTGCTAAGGCTTCGCGTGGACTCAGGTTGTCTACATCGATGTCCTCAAGTAATTCGAGAGCTGGAGATTCTTTCTCAATTTCGACAATACGTTCCACTGGCTCTACAATTTCCGGCAGTGCAAATAGATCATGTTGTAGACTCTTTGGTTTGACCAGTTGTTGCTTTTCCAGAATCTTTAAGCGGTTTTGTGCTTCTTTAATGACTGATGCCGGAATACCGGCAAGTTTCGCCACCTGTAAGCCATGACTCTGGCTGGCAGGGCCATGTTGTACCTTATGTAACAAAATCAGATTGCCATTCAGTTCTTTAGCCGTGACATGGTAGTTATCAATGCCGCTTTCTTTATCGAGTTCGGTCAGCTCAAAATAATGGGTTGCGAATAGACACAGGCATTGAATGCGTTTGCTCAGATCCAGCACACAGGCCCAGGCCAGAGACAGGCCATCATAGGTACTGGTGCCACGACCGACTTCATCCATCAGTACCAGCGACTGACTGGTGGCATGATGCAGAATTTGCGAAGTCTCGGTCATTTCCACCATAAAGGTCGATTTGCCAGTTGATAAATCATCGGCAGAACCAATACGGGTGAAAACCCGGTCAATAGGCCCTAAAGTCGCAGCTTGTGCAGGTACATAAGCCCCGCAATACGCCAGCAAGACGATCAATGCGGTCTGGCGCATAAAGGTCGATTTACCGCCCATATTGGGTCCGGTAATAATCGCCATGCGATGGGAAAAGTCCAGTCGCGTATCGTTCGGTGTAAAAGCAGTTTTGCTTAAAGCTTCCACCACCGGATGACGGCCAGCAGTGATACTTACACCGACTTCAGGGCTGAATTTTGGACGTGACCAGTTGCGTAAACGTGCTTGATGGGCAAAGTTTGCCACCAGATCAATCTGGGCAATGGCACTGCTCATCATCTGTAAATTGCCGATATCCTGACGTAATTCATCCAGCAGCATTTCAAACAGCATTTTTTCACGCGCCAGAGCACGGGATTCACTGGATAAAACCTTATCTTCAAAGGCTTTCAGTTCAGGTGTGATATAGCGTTCAGCATTTTTCAGAGTCTGACGGCGGATATAGTGCTCGGGTGCCTGTTCGGCCTGAGCACGTGAGAGTTCAATATAATAACCACTCACTCGGTTATAACCAATTTTCAGTCCCGGAATTCCGCTGGCTTCACGTTCTTTAATTTCCAGATCAATCAGGAACTGGCTGGCGTGATCACGAATCTGACGTAATTCATCCAGTTCACTATCAAAGCCTTCGGCAATCACATTCCCATCACGCAGCAATACCGGCGGATTTTCTACGATGGCAGACATCAAGCGTTGATGCAGGCCATGGAAATCTCCGAGTTCTTCATTTAGCTGGATTAATAGCTCAGACTGTTGTTGACTGACAATCGGCTGTAGGGCATGGCGTAAAAATGGAATTTGCGCACAGGCCTGACGTAGTTGTACCAGATCCCGCGGTCGGGCACTGCCCAAAGCAATTCGGCTCAGGACACGTTCAATATCGCTAATTTCCTTAAGTACCAAACGTACAGGTGCTTCATGGAAACCTTGTAGCAGGGCCTGGATGGCATCTAAACGTTCATCCAGCAAGGCAGTGTCACGCAAAGGCTGCATCAGGGTGCGACTCAGCAAGCGTCCACCCATAGCCGTCTGGCAATCATTAATTAACTGAAACAGTGAAGTACCATGCTCAAATAAAGGCTCAATCAGTTCCAGATTGCGACGTGTCACTGGATCTAGGGCGATAAAGTCGGAACTCTGTTCTAGCTGAATCGAACGAATATGTGGTAAAGCGGTTTTCTGGGTTTCTTTGGCATAGTGAATCAGTGCCGCAGCGGCAGCTTTTGCCAACGGCAAATGATCAATCCCGAAACCGGAAAGTGTGCTGACGGCAAACTGGTCGCACAAGGTCTTTTGCGCATTGTTCAGGTTAAAGTCCACATTGGGACGCTTCGTCACGGAAATATCAAGTTGCTGCTTGAGTTGCTCGGTCAGCATCGGATCAGCGGTATTTTCATCCAGCAAAATTTCGCTTGGCATTAAACGCGCCAGTTCAATCATGAGCTGGTTGAGATCATAATCCTGCTGCTGTACTTTAAACAGGCCGGCGCTGAGATCGAGCAGTGCAATCCCGATCTGATTTTGCTGAATACATAAAGCCACCAGATTAGAGCTTTGATGTGCACCGAGCATGGCATCATCGGTCAGGGTGCCCGGGGTGATAATCCTTACCACGCCGCGCTCCATGGGAGCCTTACCACGAGTACTTGTGCTCTCGCCCTCACCAATCTGTTCACAGATCACCACCGTTTCGCCTTTTTTGACCAGACGGGCCAGATAGCCTTCGGCTGCATGGTAAGGCACACCTGCCATCGGGATCGGCTGACCATTGGCTTTACCGCGATGGGTCAGGGTAATGCCTAAAATTTTGGCTGCCTTGTGTGCATCTTCAAAGAACAGTTCATAAAAATCACCCATACGATAAAACATCAATGAGTGTGGATGCTGCACTTTCACCGACATGTATTGCTGCATCATGGGCGTTAAGGTAGAAAGATCAGCCATAATTTCCGAACTGGTCATTAAAAATAAATCCTTTCAACAAGAGAGAAATGCAAATACTGATAAGCAGCGTATGCACAAAAAATTAAAGCACATCTAAACAGATCTATAAAAATATTTTATCGAGGATCTGCTCAGGAGCATAGTGAATGAGGTCGCTTATCTTAGGGTGCTTTAAATCAAGATTGAAACAAGTCTATCAAATTTAATTTTTAGAAAGAAATGAAATTCCAGATGAATGTTTAAGTCATGCGACAGATCTGTCGGTCTGAGTTTTTATTCAGCATGATTTCCAATTTTAAAAAACAAACCACTGGATGTGAACATGCAGTGGTTGATTTAAATTAAGGGAATTGTTTATTCGGGATCATAAAGACCAAGGTCAGACAGGTGTAATCTGAGAATCCGGCGCAATTCCAATACGGCCTCAGGGGTTTCCTGAATGGAATGGCCACCTTTGATCACTTTACTGGATACTGCACCTTGCAAATAAGCACTTTCGTAGGAAACAATGCCATCACTCATCAGCTGAGGTTCTGTAGTATCTACGGTATTACCGATGATGGAGTGAAATTTGAAGCCGGTATAGGGCTGAATGTTTTTAGTCAGCGCATTGAATTTCGAATTTTCACTCAAATCACTCGGGCCATTTTGAATCAGGTCATGTCCCAGTTCTTTGACAAATTCTTTTAATCCGATTTCGCCTTGTAAAGTATCAGCAAAGGCACCTAAAAATGCACCTGGAACCCGAATAATTTTACGCGCCAGTTTGGTATGCCAGCGATTGGCATATTCTGTGCCACGATGCGGTGTGGCCAAGAAAATCGCCCGACTAAAATTTGGAATCGGCTGCATTTGCAGGCGTGCTTGAAACAGCGGTTTATCCTTAAACTGTTCAATACGGGTATTTTGTACCAGTTTAAAAGCATCTTGGCTGATATCGGCATTGCTGACCATCAAACGGGCAATCACGCCGCCCATACTATGTCCGACCAGTACGGCATCTTTTTTAGCTGCGGCATTGTTCGCGACCTGGGCAAATCCTTGCTGAACCAGTGCATTGATTTGAAAACGGCTTTCCAGAATCGGCATGTTGGTGGAATAAAACACCTGCCAGACCTGAAAGTTTTCTCTTAGAACCGGATCCCCCATAATATCGTTGGTCATACGAATCCAGGCTTCGGGGCTGCTGGCCAGACCATGGACCAATACCAGGATCTTCTTGTTCGGATTATAAGGTTCCAGCATATACAGGTGGGGCATGCTCAGACTATCATCCCGATCAATCAGGGTCAGATACGCCAGACGCCCCAGATTGTTCTCGGCCAGCCATAAACCATAAGGTGCTGAAAAATTGGCTGCCAGAGCATATTCCTTAGAAGCGACCTTAATTTTTTCATATTTATAGGGATCATAGAGTTTCAGATGAAATTCGGAGGTCGATAAAATCTGTTCAGTACTATTGGCTGATTTAGGTACAGCGGTGATCGTGGTGGCCAGATATCGTGCTGCGTGGATATTGGGATTGATACCATTCGGATATTTGTGATTGAGTGGGTCAGTAATATATTTTTTATCTTTTTCGGATGGTTGCTGCTCCGGTAGAACCACTAAAAACTCTGAACCAAAACCGTCACGACGGGTAATTGAACGCAGCCCAGAGAAGTTCATGTTGTAGGTGGACAGTAGTTGCTCAATGGGCTGGTTTTTCAGCTGCGGAAAATTTTCCAGATCAATACTATATACACTGTTACCCACCTGAATCCGTTGGCCGGAACGCTTGGTTTCATAACGTTCAGCATAGCGTTGAATCAGATGAGCAATCGCCAGGTTGTAAAAATCACGAATCTGAACCTGACGGTTGTCGAAAATACGGTCTTGCGGGGCACGCTCGGTTTTAAACAGGTAGGCATAACTATAACGAATGCTTTTATCCAGCATGCTGAGCTGCTGATCCAGACATTTCTGGATATTCTGTTTTTGCAGCTGTTGCTTTTCCTGAGATTGGGTCTTGCTCAAAACACTGGTGTTGCACTCGGCTGACTTGGCATTCTGTAAAGAATTGGCGAGATACAACTCACTTGCTGTAGAAAGTAATTGTTCATCTAAAATCTGGGGGATATTTTTAAGATCCTTTACACATTCTTCGGGCTGGTCAATACAGATCTGGGCTTCACGCCCCGTCATGGACAACACATTCAGACTGGCTTCGCTCAGTTTGTCGCGCGTCAAAATACTGTCACGCTCATTGCTGAGTGTGACATTAAGCGCCTGTTCCTTAACACTGACCACCTGACAGCCGCTCAGCACGCTGGTGATGACTAAAGTGCACAGTATTAATCTTTTATTTATTTTTTCGTGCATAAAACCTTTCACTGAATTTAAGTTGTAAGTTTGGATAATGGTTTGTATTTTACTAATTTTTTCTCATAAAAATAGACCGCCGTAGCAGTCTATTTGTAATCAGAGAAAGAAGATAAATTTTGATTATGGCGTTTTAGGCGTTGCAGCAGCTGGAGCTTGATTTGCGGTTTGCAGAACTTGCCAAACATTCCAGCGACCTTGTTTCTCAATTTCCTGAATCAGACGGTCTGCCACTTCAGCTTCTTGCGGGTATTTCACTTTATAGTTTGCCAAGGTTTGAGCCGCATTTTTTTTCTGTTCCAGCGCAATATAATTATTGGCTGCAGCAAGATAGGCTTCCTGAACGCCAGCTTTCATGGCTTTGTCCAGATAAGGGATCGCTTCACGTTGACCGCCACCTTCAGACAGGCCAAAGCCGAACCAGAAGTTCACTTCAGGATCATCTTGGTTGATCTTAAGAATCCGTTGTGCATAGGTCAGGGATTTGGTGGTATAGACTGAACCCAGATCCAGATTACGTGCCATGACACTGGCTTTAAATGCACGTACCAGAACATCGAAAGAGGCATTTTCACGTGCAGCTAAAGTATCCAGCTGTTGAGTGACTTCACGCAGTTTGGCTTCAAAGCCACGACGTTCCTGACGATCGCTAAAACGTGGTGGATAATGACGTGCTTTACCTTCCACCATTTGCAGGAAATCATCAATCTCTGTGATGTCGATTTCATTGGTATTTGCCAGAGCCGCATAACGCATTGAACGTGTATTGCTGTCTACAATGGGAATAATCAGTTTATTGACATCCAAGGTTAATTGCTTGGATGGATCATTTGGATGAGTCACGACCATTTTGGTCACGGGTTGAGCCGCAGCTTTTTGCAAATGCACCTCAAACGGAGGTGGTTCATTATAATTGAATGGATTTAATGCATAAAATGGCGGACTTAATTCAGGTTCTACAAAAACCACTTGATCCACAGGTTTCTCAGCAGACTTCTGAGAGACGGTCGAACATGCAGTCATTGTGAATGCTAAACAAGCAAGTGCCAAGGGCTTAAAGGTCATAATATTCATCCATTCGTGTTATTTTTTAAAACAGCTAGTACAAAAATCACATGACCGTCAGTCTATGAAAACTCTAACGATCATGCAAGTAAATGCATGTTACAGAATTGAACGCTCTATTCAGGCTTTAGACTGACTGGTTTGAGCTTCACATTCACGGCGCGCTTCTTCCAGAATCTGTAATTCTTTTTTGCTTAAAGGCTGCCCATCTTGTTGCTGTTTATTAAAGGTCGGATCCAGCAAAGAAAGACGGTTGCACAAGTTGTTCATGCGTTTTTCATTTTGCTGAATACGGTCCAGCAGAATGCGCATACCCTCCAGAATTGGATCAGACTGGTCTTCAGTTGCAGCATAGGGCTGGAAGCCGATACTTTCTGCATAATCACGACGACGGGTTTCTGCATCATCCTTCGGTTTATTTTTGGTAATAAAGCGTGCAGGGTTACCCACAGCCGTCGTGTTTTCAGGAACTGCTTTAGTCACGACCGCATTAGAACCGACCTTGGCATTTTTACCGACAGTAAATGGCCCTAAAATCTTGGCACCAGCGCCAACCACCACGCCATCTTCTAAAGTTGGATGGCGTTTGCCTTTATTCCAGGTCGTTCCACCCAAAGTCACCCCATGATAGAGGGTAACATCATTGCCAATTTCTGCAGTTTCCCCAATTACGACACCCATACCGTGATCAATAAAGAAACGCCGGCCTATCTTGGCGCCCGGATGTATTTCAATACCAGTCGCAAAACGGCTAAATGAAGACAATGCACGTGCAGTTCCCTTACAGTCTTTGTTCCATAGCTCATGTGCCATGCGATGCATGATCAGCGCATGGATGCCAGGGTAAGTGGTTAAGACTTCTAAGGTATTGCGTGCTGCAGGATCGCGCGCAAAGACAGCTTGTATATCTTCTTTGAGCTGTTTTAGCATTAGATTTGATCCTCGTCCTGTGATGATGTATTTGAAGATTTTTTCCAGGTGCCATTATTTAAGGCCTGAACGCGGCTGAAAATACCACGAAGTAAATGATATTCCATACGATCTAATTGTATACGTCCAAAAAGACGACGCAAGCGTAAAGGCAATAATCTTGGATTTTTTGGGTCCATAAATTCAATTTCGGCCAGCATTTTTTCCAAATGCGGATAGAACTGTTCCATCTGCGCATGATTCACCAAAGGCTCATCCCATTCCATTTCAATGCCATCAATGACTTGCATGGTTGCTTTAGCATCACGTGGTTGTTCAATCTGGCTCATGGCTGCCATGCGCATTTCATAGCAGATCACCTGAATGGCTTGAGCCACATTCAGTACGCCGTAATCGGTATTGACTGGAATGGTCAGGTGATAGTTGGCCATTGCCAGTTCTTCATTGGTCAGACCGCGGTCTTCACGGCCAAATAGAATTGCAACTTCTTGCTGCTCTTGTACCACGGCGCTCATGGCTTTTGTCGCAGCAGGGCGCACATCTAACAGCGGCCAGGGAATGGTACGGCTACGTGCGCTGGTACCGAATACAATCTGACAGTCTTTAATGGCATCTTCGAGCGTTTCTACAATCTCGATCTGCTCGATCAGGTCAGTTGCGCCTGCGGCCAGTGCATCAATATCCGGATGCGGATAGGTTTTTGGCGCCACCAGAACCAGCTTGGACAGGCCCATGGTTTTCATGGCGCGTAAAGCACTGCCGATGTTGGCAGGTAAAGTGGTATTGACCATGACAATACGCACATGGGAGAGATGTGCTGAAACAGCAGCATTGTCAATTTGACTCATGAGGATTCCAATTTAAAGGTTTTTTAAAGATCAGGATTTATGAATATTGTGGCTGGGATTCAGCCTGATACAGTTCCAGCGCATCGTCCATGCTCATGCCAGCAGGTGGTGGTGGAACATTGACCGGTTTGGCCTGTTCATAAGAAACAGCTTTGGCGGCTTTGGACTTGACCTGATATTCAATATGCAATGCTTCTTTACCAAAATAATCACGCAATTTAGCCAATAGTTCGTCCAGTGGTGCCACTTTCCAGTTGAGACCCAGATGCAGTTCAGTCATGGCATAAGGATAATCCAGGTACAGAATCACCGGAATATGCGCTGACATGTCGATATTGGTATATGGTGTCAAAATCTGTTGCAAGTCACGACTCAGACTTTTACTGAAATGCTCAGTAGTTAAGGTGATTTTAATGCTGTTGGCACGCTTCTGGCGAATTTCATTCAGGCTAAAGGCTTTAGTGAGACGTCCCATTGGGCGGTCAAAACCTTCACGCTCATAAATTTCACCTTCAATCACCACAACTTTATCCAGCTGGATAATCTCTTTAAAGCGGTTAAAACGTTCATGATTGGCTGAAATTTCAATACGCGCCGTACCATCATCCAGAGTCATCATCATCCGGTTCGGGAAGTTGGCAATATCCACCACCAGTCCTGCAAACACGGTGGTCACGCCACGGCGTGTCGGCGTCAGCTCATTGATCTGACAAGGCACAAAAGCTTTCAGTTCATTGCGATAGACATCAATCGGGTGGCCGGTTAAATACAGACCAAGTGTGTCTTTCTCACCTTTCAGGCGAACTTCATCCGCCCATGGCTTGACCGGTTTAGAGGGTTTGCGCTGAACTTCTTCCACTTCACCAAACAGATCCATGATGCCGGTTTCACGGTTGGAGCGCGCCTGTTCCGCAGCTTGCACCGCTTCAGGCAGTTGTGTCATCAGGTCGGCACGATCAATGCCTAAACAATCCAGCGCACCGGAGCGAATCAATGCTTCCAGGGTACGTTTATTGATTTTTTTCAGGTCAATACGATGACAGAAATCAAACAGGTCACGGAAAGGACCTTCTTGTGTACGCGCGTCAATCACTGATTGCATCGCAGCTTCACCGACACCTTTAATCGCACCCAGACCATAGACAATGGTTTGTTCATCCGTGGCATGGAACTGATACAGCGACATATTCACGGAAGGTGGTAAAACTTCCAGGTTATTCTTGCGACAGTCATCAATCAGGAATACCACGTTGTCGGTGTTCTGCATCTCCGAGGTCAACACCGCAGACAGGAATTCCGCCGGATAATGCGCTTTTAGCCATGCAGTCTGATAGGCAACCAAAGCATAGGCCGCAGCATGTGATTTGTTAAAGCCATAGCCGGCAAACTTTTCCATATAGTCGAAAATATGGTTGGCAGTGGCTTCATCAATGTCTTTTTTCGATGCACCTTCAATAAAGATCTGGCGCTGTTTGACCATCTCTTCCGGTTTTTTCTTACCCATGGCACGACGTAACAAGTCCGCGCCACCGAGGGTATAGCCGGCACAGTACTGTGCAGCCTGCATGACCTGTTCCTGATAGACCATAATCCCGTAGGTGGGTTCTAGTACGCCTTCAAGCAAGGGATGCAGATATTCAAAATCGCCTCCATGCATCCGGTGGATAAAGTCAGGAATCAGATCCATCGGGCCCGGACGGTACAGCGACACGAAGGCAATAATTTCTTCAAATTTGCTTGGGCGTGCCTCTTTCAGCATCTTCTTCATGCCCACGGATTCAAACTGGAATACCGCGGTGGTGTTGGCATTGGCAAAGACCAGATACGCGTCTTTATCTTCAAGCGGGATATAGGCAATGTCTAGAGGCTTGTCAGATTTGATGCGTTTATTAATATTTTTAACTGCATCTTCAATTACGGTCAGGTTACGCAGACCCAAGAAGTCAAACTTTACCAGACCAGCAGATTCAACATCATCTTTATCGAACTGTGCCACGCGTGAAGTACCATCAGCCTCACACATGACGGCAGAGAAATCGGTAATTTTGGTTGGTGAGATGACCACACCGCCGGCATGTTTACCGGTATTTCGGGTAATACCTTCCAGTTTTAGTGCCATTTCCCAGATTTCAGCCGCATCATCATTATCTGGGTTGGATGGATTGGTGACGATATCTTTAAGCTGTGGTTCGGCTTCTAGCGACTCAAGCAAGCTTAAACCCAAAGGCTTGGTCGGGATCATTTTCGAGATACGATCGGCCAGACCATAAGATTTACCCAAGACACGCGCCACATCACGAATCGCACCTTTGGCCGCCATGGTACCGAAGGTGGCAATTTGCGAAACTGCATCACGGCCATAAGTACGCGCCACATAGTCAATCACGCGGTCACGACCTGCGATACAGAAATCGACGTCGAAATCGGGCATCGACACACGTTCCGGGTTCAAGAAACGTTCGAACAGCAGTTCATAACGTAGCGGATCAAGATCGGTGATTTTTAAGCTATAAGCCACCAGTGAGCCTGCACCTGAACCACGCCCCGGGCCTACTGGAACGCCGTTACTTTTCGACCACTGAATAAAGTCCATCACGATCAGAAAGTAGCCCGGAAACCCCATCGAGTTAATGATATTAATCTCGTACTCGATTCGCTCATCATAAGGCTTGCGAACTTCTGGCCAGTGTTCATCACGCTGTTCAGGTGGATACAGGAAATTCAGACGTTCTTCCAGACCTTCTTTGGACAAGTGTGCAAAGAAAGTATCAATGGTATGACCTTCAGGAATCGGATAATCCGGCAGAAAGTATTGACCCAATCGCAATGTGACATTACAGCGTTTGGCAATGTGGTAAGTGTTCTCAATCGCAGAGGGAATATCCGAGAACAGCTCTGCCATTTCCTCTGCAGATTTAAAATATTGTTCAGGTGAATAGGTTTTAGGGCGGCGGTTATCCCCCAGTACATAACCATCGGCAATGCAGACTCGGGCTTCGTGGGCTTCATAATCATTGCGGGTCATGAAGTGCACGTCGTTATGTGCCACTACACCGATATTATATTTTTTGGCCAGTTTCACTGCTTCCAGAATAAAGTCATCTTCATCCGGACGGTTGGTGCGGGTCAGGGCGATATAAACGCGATTGCCGAATTTTTCGACCCATTCTTCCAGCAAGGGTTCCGCTTTTTGCGGATTTGAACTCATCAGCATCTTGCCGACATCGGAATGCATGCCGAGCAGGGCAATCATGTCCTCGGACTGGTTTAAAATCCATTGTTTTTGTACGCAGGGAATGTCTAATTGCTGACCACTGATAAAGCCTTCAGACACCAGTTCAGTCAGGTTACGCCAGCCTTTATTGGTCATCGCCAATAAGGTCATACGATGTTCGGCATCATTCAGGCGAATTTCAGAACCGAGGATCGGCTTGATGCCTTTGCCTAAGCATTTGCCATAGAACTTGACTGCGGCATGCAGGTTAGACAGATCCGTCAGCGCGAGGGCAGGCATCTGTTCTTTTTCGGCAGCTTTGACCAAGTCAGGTATCCGTACGATGGATTCAGTAATCGAAAATTCTGTATGAATACCAAGATGAACAAAGTGCATAGATGAGTCCCTGCTAAAACCATTGAATAGTTTAACATGGGATTTATTGTTTCAGTTTGAAAATGAGGGGAAATGGCTAACTTTTAGATTTTAATTTTGAGTGTACTTAGTCAGTATGAATGTTCTTATTAAAGGCTTATTTACCCCAAAATAAGATATGCGTACTGGCGACAAGGGTGTCGCCGTTGGCTTGTGATACAAGGAAGTATCATCAAGCCAACAGAAGATTTTTGTTACCTTGCATAGCAGTGCTATTCATCTTTCAAAAGCAAAAGAAGAATTTTAAATATTAGTAAGTTTATTCATGACATTATTTGAAAAATAGAATTTCGTTATTTTTACTTCAATTTTAACTTTGTAATATTTGTGCCTTACTTTTGACGGGGCAAAAGTAACAAAACCCCTTTATCTGATGGTACATCCCAGTACCACAGATCAACGGGCGACTTCCTGTCGCCGTGGCACGTATCAAATAGTTGCAGGACTTTACTTTGAAATAATGAGAAAGGGTTCGTAAGTATTAAAAACAATAAAACCCTCTTTTAGAGGGCTTTATTCATACATAAAAACTAGCTTAACGAAGTCGGGACAACCAGTCACCCAGACTTTGTACAATCTGTACCAAAATCAATAACACAATCACCGTCATGATCACCACAGAGGTATCAAAACGCTGATAACCGTAAGAAATGGCCAGATCACCGATACCGCCGGCACCGACAGCACCCGCCATTGCGGTTGCACCAATCAAACTG
Source organism: Acinetobacter sp. YH12200 (assembly GCF_013418175.1). Classification (NCBI taxonomy): domain Bacteria; kingdom Pseudomonadati; phylum Pseudomonadota; class Gammaproteobacteria; order Moraxellales; family Moraxellaceae; genus Acinetobacter; species Acinetobacter sp. YH12200. Next base: position 38,797 of record NZ_VPCO01000015.1, on the reverse strand, counting down.
ATGGTGGCAGTGGTCAGGTTCAGAATCAGTGAACTACGCGCTTCAGGTAAGACAAACTTGAAGATAATCTGCATTGGGGTTGCACCCATCGCTTGCGCAGATTCAATAATGCCTTCATTCACTTCCAGTAATGAAGTTTCTACTAAACGTCCAATATAAGGGCCGACATAGATGGTCAGTGGTACAATTGCGGCCCAGGTGCCAATTGAAGTGCCGACCAAAAACTTGGTCAGCGGAATAACGGCAATCAGTAGAATAATAAATGGTAGTGAACGTAGCGCATTGACAATCGGATTGAGACCGTGATAAATCACACGATTTTGCAAGATGCCGTTAGGACGCGTCACCACTAAAGTAATTGCCTGAATAAAACCCCAGATACAGCCAAACAGCATTGCGAAGAACACCATATGAAAGGTTTCTTGCAGCGCTGTCACAAATTGATCCATCGACAGCGAGCTTTTCCAGAACGGCGCAGTAATTGTCGTCAGCCACTGTACAATTAAATCTCTCATGCCTGTACTCCTGCTTGATCTACCTGTACGCCGTTATCTTTCAGATATTGCACTGCAGCGCTAATCTCTGCGGAATCACCCAGGAGCTGAATAAACATCTGACCAATCACCGAACCATTAATTTCGGTCATGTTGGCAAACAGGATATTTAAACTGATATCAAACTGTTTAATCACGGCCTGAATCACCGTTTCCTGTGCCGAGCTACCAAGGAATTTTAAACAATAAATACTGTGATGATTCTGGTTTTCCAGATTATTCAGAATATTGACCGGCAAATGTTGCTGAAGCACGGTTTGAATAAAATTTTTGGTGGTCGGGTGTTGCGGCTGACTGAAGATCTGTAGCGTGCTGCCGGTTTCAATCACATCACCTTTTTCCATCACAGCGACATAATCACAGACGGTTTCAATTACATCCATTTCATGAGTGACCATGACAATGGTAATACCTTGCTCTTGATTGATTTTTTTGAGTAATTGCAGAACTGATTTGGTGGTTTGTGGATCGAGTGCCGAAGTCGCTTCATCACAAAGTAAAATCTTGGGATGGTTGGCAAGGGCACGGGCAATCCCGACGCGCTGTTTTTGACCACCAGACAATTCATCCGGAAAAGCCTGCCGTTTATGTTTCAGGTCAATAAAATCTAATAATTCTTCGAGGCGTTTTTCCCGTTCAGCCTTGCTCCAGCCCAGAAGCTTCATAGGCATTTCGATATTGGCCGCCACGGTTTTGGTTTGCATTAAATTAAAATGCTGGAAAATCATGCCGATATTGGCACGTTCTTGACGCAATGTTTTGGCATCGAGTGCGGTAAAATCTGTTCCATTAATGATAATCTGACCTGAGCTTGGACGCTCAAGTAAATTAATCAGACGGATGAGGGTACTTTTACCGGCACCACTATAACCGATGATGCCAAAAATACTGCCGGTTGGAATCGATAGATTAATCTGATTCAAGGCATGCAAGGTTTGACCCTTAAGCTCATACTGTTTTGAAATATCTTTAAATTCAATCATAGTGTCAAAAACTGCATCACGGATAAAAAAACAGGCAAGAAATCGTCCTTGCCTGTTCTAAAAGACTATTATAGTACTATTTTGATTCAGTTAAATACGTCACCGGCTTGTTTACTGCAACTTTAGTGCCACCAAAATTTTCATCGACATACGCTTGAACTGCTGGCGTATGATACAAGGCACCTACTTTTTGCAGTACAGGATCCGTTTGACGATCTGCTGCAACCGCTAATACGTTTACATTCATTTTTGTGCTTTGATCAATTGGCTCATAGTAAACCGCATCTTTTAATACGTTTAAACCGCCTTCCATTGCCAGCGTATTGCCTAGCACAATCGCATCAACTTCATCTTTTACACGGACTGCAGTTGCCATTTGAATGGGTTTGATCACGATTTTTTTTGCATTTTCAGCCACATCAGCTGTTGTGCCTTTTACATTGTCAAAGCCAGCTTTTAATTTGACCAGACCTGCCGATTGTAAAAGTAATAACGCGCGTGATTCATTTGCACCGTCGTTTGGAATGGCAATGGTTGCACCTGTTTTAAACTCATTCAAAGATTTTACTTTGCTTGAGTAAATTCCCATTGGTTCTAAATAGGTGGTAGACAATGGTGCAATTTTTGCTGTATTGGCATCGTTATACGCAACCATATAGGCATATGACTGGAATGCATTGACATCGATTTCTTTATTGGCAACGGCTGTGTTCATTGACACATAGTCAGTGAAATTTTTCACATCAAGTTTAATGCCGGCTGCTTTGGTTTCAGGTAATGTGGCGATATAGCGCCATACATCTGCATCTGAACCGGTCGATGCCATGGTTACGGTTTGAAGGCCATTCGCATCATTGGCTTGTGCTGCATCATTGGCAGGCGCTTCTTGTTTGCCACACCCAGTCAAAGTTAATACAGAGGCACTCAATAAAACGCCAAGTAATTTTTTCATGAAATTTTCCTAATTTTAATCTTGCCTAGAGTATAAGCATTTTTAAATCGTGTTAAATAAGATTTTTATACGATCTAAGTATGTGTCCTGATCGTTGTTGGTACTGGCCTTAAACTAAAAGATCCAAGCCTACAGCAATCGTTCTGGTGAACGCGATCAAGTCAGAAATGCCACAAACCTGATTGTAAATAATCTATTTTGGAGAGAAAAAATAGATAGTTTATAAGCACATGAAGTCGTTTGAGCATTCTGGGATTGTCGATATCATAGCAATAAAACTATATTCGATATACTGGATAGCAAAGCCTTGTTTAGCTCTTTAATTGAATAAAAAACCAAGTTGTTTTATAAAAATATTAATTAAAACAATATTTTATTTATATTAGGGGTATGGTTTTTAGGGAGTTGTTTAAATAGTGAGCTTTATAAGATTTTATCCAATCTAAATCATAAAAATGGATATATATGATTTATTGATGGAATCAAAGTAGCGTTGCGCTGTTCTAGACATCAGGGTGTTATCTCGATTCAGCTTCTTTGGGAAATAGCACATAACTTCATCATCTGTGCACATTTGGATAAATGGGTCGGTGTCGGAGTCTTTCCATTGGCGGAGGATCAGGCTAGGGGGCTGAATACTTATGGATGGCATCGTGGTATTACACTATTATTGACGAATTAATTATAACAGAGATGTATTTGTGAAGAATTATCAGGATAAGGAAACAGGTCAGATTTATGCTTTTGAAGATGATTATGATCCCTTTCTTTCTGATAATCGTAATACTCCTAAGACACTAACTAAAAATATTAAAACAAGACCAACAGAAACATCAGTTTGGTATGATGGTGGTTGGATTGAGAGAACAGATGTGCCAATTGATTATATAGAGCCTACTTCTAGCGTACCATCATACAATCCTGCTTGGATGGTACATTTAAAACCCTATTCAGCAATAGTGAGTGATAAACAACCACAGTTTCAGTTCTCATTAGATCAAATCAATAACAATTCTTATGATGGAATGCAATTATCTAAAGTAATAGGAATACTTTCTTTAGAGGATAATTTAGATGTATTGATCAGCTATGATGGTGGAATAGCAATACCTCAAAGTGAAAAATTTTCAAAGAGAGTTGATGGTATTACTAAGTTAAATGAAATTCTCTGTCGTTTTTTATTAGGTGGAATTCATACAGAAGTATTGCATCCACATGAGTTAACAGTAGGGACTTTACATGAAAAAACGCACTTATTTTGTTATGCACCATCGCTTTATAATCAATTGAGATTCAATTGGGCATCTATTGCAGATAGGTTTCAGCCATTGATGGTTCCAAGAGTTTTACATTTAAATGATTTGCAAAAAGCTTATATGGATGGGCGAGAAATTCTTGAATCTATACCTACTTTCACGCCATTTTTTCTTTTAAATGGTTATACATCGTTAATCAATCAAAATATTAATGATGCTTTAAATAATCTTTGGATTGTTGTTGAACAACTTACAGAAATTTTATGGAAGCAAATTTATATTAGGCATAAAGATAATTATCCAAGACGAGTGCAAAAGTGTCATGCAAATTACAAAGAAAGTAATTATTTAAAGCATATTGCTACAAAACATAAGCTTTTGAGGTTGGCTAAAGTTATCACAAGGCAAAATTATAAAATACTAGAATGCGCTCGAAAATCTCGTAATAATTTAGCACATAGAGGAAGACAGCCAAATCGTGAAGTAGTTATTACGTTATGGGAACAATTGCCCGAACTTCTAGAGTCTGCTACGGATTATAAAAATATAGGTATGAGAGAAATAAAAATTGGACAAGAAATCAATTGGAATAATTCACATAATAATAATTTTGATGAATGGAAAGAATTAGTATCTCTGATGAAATAAATGTATTAAAAAACCCCGCACTCAGCGGGGTTTTTACTTAATCAAATGAATGGTTAAGCATTTTCACGTGCAATCGCACGGTAACCAATATCTTTACGGTATTGAACACCATCAAAAGTCACTTTTTGACAAAGCTCGAGCGCTTTTGCTTGCGCTTCACCAATGGTATTACCGAGTGCAGTCACACAAAGTACACGACCACCAGCCGTTACGATGTCACCATTCTCAAGTGCTTTCGTACCGGCATGGAATACTTTCGCATCTGCCATTTCTGTGTCTAAACCAGAAATTACATCACCATTGCTAGAAGTTTCTGGGTAGCCTTTAGATGCCAGTACGATACCAACAGTTTTACGTTCATCCCATTCAGCTTCCGCAGGTAAGTTACCCGCAATACCAGCTTCAACCAAATCAACTAAAGATGATTTTAAACGCATCATAATTGGCTGAGTTTCAGGGTCGCCAAAACGGCAGTTGAACTCGATCACTTTTGGTTGACCTTGTTCATCAATCATCAAGCCTGCGTATAAGAAACCAGTATAAACGTGTCCGTCTTTTTTCATACCTTCAACGGTAGGACGCATCACTTCATTCATGGTTTTTTCAAATACATCCGCAGTCACAACAGGCGCAGGCGAGTAAGCACCCATACCACCCGTGTTTGGACCTTGGTCGCCTTCAAAGATACGTTTGTGATCTTGTGAAGTCGCCATAGGTAAGATGTTGTCGCCATCAATCATACAAATGAAAGATGCTTCTTCGCCTGCAAGGAATTCTTCAATTACAACGCGAGAACCTGCATCGCCAAATTTGTTGCCTGCAAGCATGTCATCGATCGCATCAAATGCTTCTTGATTGGTCATGGCAACGATCACACCTTTGCCCGCAGCAAGACCGTCGGCCTTAATGACGATCGGCGCACCATTTTTTTCAACAAATGCTTTCGCAGCATCTACTTCTGTAAATACATCGTAAAACGCAGTTGGAATGTTGTGGCGTTTTAAGAAATGTTTCGCGAAAGCTTTAGAGCCTTCAAGCTGCGCAGCAAATTGAGTTGGACCCCAAATTTTTACACCCGCTTCACGGCAAGCATCAACGACACCGTTTACCAATGGAGCTTCTGGGCCGACAATGACAAGCTCAACGGCATTGTTTTTTGCGAAATCGATAATCGCAGCATTGTCTAAAATACTTAAATTTACGTTTTCACATTTATTTTCAGTGGCTGTACCTGCGTTGCCCGGAGCAACAAAGACTTTTGCAACTTTATCGTCTTGTGCGATTTTCCATGCAAGTGCATGTTCACGACCGCCATTACCCAAAACTAAAATATTCATCTAAAAATCCCTCAAAAGAATAGAATCCCACCTTGCGAAGCCATGCTTCTCACCCTGTAAAAAAGAAGGGCTTCACGAATAAAAATGTCCCTTTATTTGTGAAAAGTCCCCCTTTTTACAAAGGGGGATTTAGGGGGATTAATAAATACGACTTTGAATCAATTAGTGACGGAAATGACGCATGCCAGTGAACACCATCGCAATACCTGCTTCGTCAGCAGCTGCAATGGTTTCTTCGTCACGCATAGAACCACCCGGCTGGATAATGCATTTGATACCCGCTTTAGCGGCGTTATCAATACCATCACGGAATGGGAAGAATGCGTCAGACGCCATGACAGCACCCTCAACCACCAAGCCAGCATGTTCAGCTTTAATTGCAGCAATACGAGCAGAGTTAACACGGCTCATTTGACCTGCGCCAACACCAATGGTTTGACGGTTTTTCGCATAAACAATCGCATTAGATTTCACGTATTTTGCGACTTTCCAAGCAAAGATCATGTCATCGATTTCTTGTTCAGTCGGAGCGCGCTTGGTCACCACTTTAAGATCAGCTTTAGTAATCATGCCCAAGTCTTGATCTTGTACTAACAAGCCGCCATTCACGCGTTTGTAATCAAGTTGCGATTGACGTGCATCGATTGCTGGAAGTTCACCGCAAACTAAAACACGTACGTTTTTCTTCGCACCAGTCACTTCAAGTACGCCATCAGCAATACTTGGTGCAATGATCACTTCAACGAATTGACGCTCAACAATCGCTTGTGCAGTTGCAACGTCTAATTCACGGTTGAATGCAATGATGCCGCCAAATGCAGATTCGGGATCTGTTGCATACGCAAGGTCATAAGCCGCTTGAATGCCGTCTAAAGACACTGCAACGCCACATGGGTTTGCGTGCTTAACGATTACACAAGCAGGTTTCGCAAAAGATTTAACACATTCAAGTGCAGCGTCTGTGTCTGCAATGTTGTTATAAGAGAGTTCTTTACCTTGTAGCTGTTTCGCAGTTGAAACTGAGGCTTCTGTCGCTGTGTCTTCAACGTAGAACGCAGCAGACTGGTGCGGGTTTTCACCGTAACGAAGATCTTGAACTTTGTTCAATTGTGTATTGAAGGTACGTGCAAACTTGTCCGCTTCACCTTCTTGTTTGCCTACGCGAGCGCCAAGGTAAGATGCGATCATGCCGTCATATTGTGCAGTATGTTCAAATGCTTTTACTGCAAGGTCGAAACGAGTCGCATGCGATAAAGCGCCTTCAGCTTTAAGCTCAGCTACAACAGTGGCATAGTCAGAAGCATTCACCACGATGCCTACAGATGCATGGTTTTTTGCCGCAGCGCGAACCATGGTAGGGCCACCGATGTCGATGTTTTCAATCGCATCAGCCAGTGAACAGTTTGGTTTTGCTACAGTTGCAGCAAATGGATAAAGGTTTACAACGACTAAATCAATAGCATCAATGTTGTGTTCAGCCATCACAGCTTCGTCTAGACCACGACGAGCCAGAATACCACCATGAATTTTAGGATGTAGCGTTTTTACACGGCCGTCCATCATCTCTGGGAAACCAGTATGCTCTGAAACTTCTACTACAGCGACACTATTGTCTTTCAACAATTTGTAGGTACCACCTGTAGATAAAATTTCTACCCCTAGAGCAGCAAGTTCTTGTGCAAATTCAACAATACCAGTCTTGTCAGACACAGAGATTAAAGCGCGTTTAATAGTCATGATCTTCGTCACAGTTTTTAAGGAACAGAATAAAACAAAATCAGCAATTTACAGGTTAAAAAAAATGCCTGCGGAAGCCGCAAGCATTTTATCATTTATTCACTCATTAAACCGTGAGCTTTTAACTTTTTACGTAAAGTACCACGGTTGAGTCCGAGAATCTCGGCAGCACGTGTTTGGTTACCACGTGTATATTCTAGAACTACAGATAGAAGAGGTTTCTCCATTTCTGCTAGCACCATGTCGTATACCTGAGATGGTTGCTCGCCCTGTAGTTGCGCAAAATAATGGCGAACTGCGCGATCTACGTGGATACGTAAAGCAACATCAGATTGTGCAGTAAAAATAGGAGATTTGCTATTCATGCGAATTAATCCGAAAAACAAATATCGCTTGGGTAAAGCGATATAAAAAGTGGTCTAAAATTGAAATGAACTCCGCTTTAGATCCTAAAACTGGAGTTCTAAAACTTAATCATTGCATTGAGCCAATAGCTTGACACATCTCAACGTTTTGGTCGAAAAATAAGCGTAACAATAGTTAAAGTTTTGTTACTGACCAAAATCAAAACAAAAAAATCTGCACGATACGCAATAAATTTTATAGCGCATTAGGCAAGACTGTATTTGTTGTGAAAAAGTAGCGAGGAGTTGCAGCACATAGCTTTCGTGGCGCGTATCATACCATTGTCTAAGCAAAAGTGAGCAAGAAAACTGCATTTTTTTTAACTTTTTTTAATTTTTTAATGCTTTCTATTCAGATTAAGGGCGAATTATTTCCAAACTATAGCGATCAAAGCTTTTACGATCGACAGGAAGCTCAAATTTGAATTTGAATGGACTGTTTTTCGGGATACGTTCAATATTGACCAGACTTTCAATCAGGTACTCTTTGGCAGACAGGTTATAAGTCGCAACAACTTCACCGCGCTGTTCCAGATTGATTTTTAAAATCGGTAAAGCCAGGCTACGGTCATGGAAGTTGATCAGCTCACCGCTAAATTCAGTTTTCTTGTGACTGGTTGCCTTGATCTTGACTTTATTGACCTGAATCAGCGTGTAGTATTTTTCCAGATTGGAACAATTAAACACCTCGCATACATTGTTAAAGGCCAGACTCATGATATGACTATTTTTGATGTATTGCGGATTAAACCAGAAAAACTGGAACAGCAATACGCCAAATAGCATCAGGTTCAAGATGCTCCAGCCAATATAATACATTGGCCCACGGTATATCTGTTTTTCTGCCTGATCTTCCCAGTTCATGCTCGGCAGTACCGAGATAGGTTCGGTACTGAAATAGTTCAGATTGTTTAAATAGGTTTCCAGATCGATATTTGAATGTTCAACTTTCTGATCGAAAATATATAAAAGACTGTGCGTATTTTGCTGTTGATCGCGACCATATACAGGTGGGTTATATCGAGAATAGGTTTGATCCTGAGACGCTGAGGTAGTGACCGAGTTTTGGGCTTCGGCCACCAGATGCGATAAGGCATTAAATGAAGTGGTACATTTGGGACAGCAAACCATACCCTGCGCAATGGTGAGTTGAGCAACTGTGACCTTGTAGGTGGTGGAACAGGTAGGGCAATGGGTTCGTTTGTCACTCATAAACTATTTGTAGACTCATTCATTCTTATGGCGTTTACCCGAGATACGGCACCAGTGCTCGTCTCGTTTTTCTACGTCTAATATATCAAAATAATTTGAGTAAATGCTAGTAACATCAGCAACTTGCTCTTCGATAACTCCGGCAAGTGCGAACTGTCCCTCAGATTTAATTAAAGTTGCGAACTCAGGAGCCAACATCATTAGTGGCGCAGCCAAAATATTGGCAACAAATACGTCAGCCTTGCTAGTGCCGAGTTCATCTCTAAATTCTTCTGGCAGGCCGACATAAAGTTTGTCCAGTACACCATTCAGTTCAGCATTTTGCTGGGTGGCCAGAACTGCTTGTGGGTCAATATCAGTGGCATATGCTTTTTTAGCACCTAAGAGCAGGGCAGCTACCGCGAGAATGCCTGAACCACAGCCATAATCGATGACGATTTTGTCTTTAACGTCAATTTTGCCGAGCCATTGTAAGCACAAGAATGTAGAGGCGTGGTTCCCTGTACCGAATGCCAGACCCGGATCAAGCTTGATATTGACTGCATCGGCTTCAGGTGCTTGCATCCATTCCGGTACAATCCAGTATTTTTCAGCAATCTGGATTGGCTCATACGCATCCATCCAGGTGCGTTCCCAAGCCTGATCTTCAATGAATTCGTACTTGATCGGCGCTTCTGGCATTTGCGCACCAATAAAGGTTTCTAGTGCAGCAACGTCAATTTCTTCGCCTTCTTCCTGTGCATAAATACCAGTCACAATCACTTTATTCCAGAGTGGTGTTTCGCCTGGAAGTGGTTCCAGCAAATCCTGGTTTTCAGCATCATCCAGGGTCACACTCACTGCGCCTAGTGAGCTGAGTAATGTCTCAGTATAATCGACCTGAGCTTGTTCAACCGTAATATGAATTTGTAACCACTTCACAGAAATAACCTTTATACATTTTTCAAAAAGCTATTGTAACGGAAGTTCAGACACAACGCTGCTATCTTCTTGATGCATACCTAAAATAAAAAGGATGCCGAAGCACCCTATATAAAGCTCTATAAAGACTTATGAAGCCTTAGAGAAAAGAGGTGTTCTGTCTAATGGTGCAAAGCGGTTAAGCAGCAGACCAAAAATGGCAGCAAAAATATACATGAAGATTGAATAAACCGCGGCAGGCATGGCCACAGCAGTGCTGGACATCACGGTCAGGGCAATAGTCATGGCTAATGTGCTGTTGTGAATGCCAATTTCAAAGGCACTGGCCCGTGCCTGAGCGGTATCTATATTCATTAAGCGGGGGACAAAATAGCCGATGGTCAGGCTGAAAATACAGAACAATGCCGTGGCGACACCGACCTGAGTCAGATATTCGGCAATATTGGTGCGTTCACTATAGATGGCCCCGACAATAATCAGAATCAAGAATATGACTGCAAAAATGCGCAGCGGTCTATTCAGTTTTTCAGTCAGGCGTGGTGCATGATGTCGAATCAGCATACCAATCGCGACAGGAATAATAATGATGCCAAACACCTGAAGAATTTTGCCAAGCTGGAGCGTGATCTGCTGGCTGTCCTGCATGAAATGCATAATCGAAAAATTAACGATCAACGGTAAAGTTAAGGCTGCAATCACTGAATTAATTGCAGTCAGGGTGATGTTGAGTGCCAGATCACCTTTGAAAAGATAGCTAAACAGATTGGCCGTACTGCCGCCGGGTGAGGCGGCTAACAGCATCAGACCCACGGCAAGAAGTGGGGGTAGGGCCAAAACTTTACACAGGATAAATGCAATACCGACCAATAAGACCAGTTGACAAAATAATGCGACTAAAACAGCTTTAGGATGTTGGGTGACCCGGGCGAAATCTTTGAGGGTAAGTTCGAGACCTAAACCCACCATAATAATCGCGAGCGCAAGCGGCAGTAAAATCGTAATAATGCCAGAATCCATCTGTCATGCTCCTTGTTAAAAATTATTTTAATACTTTTGCTTTTCTTGGGAAAAGCATACAGCTTTATCGCAGACTCAGCCAAATAAATTACAAATCCGATAAACGATTTTTATGGCGATAAGCGATATATTGGCGACTCATCATCACCCCGAAAATAGTCGCAAAACTATACATGACAATGGTGTAAATGCCGGCCGGAATCGCCATGGTGACATTGCCTAAGACCGAAATCGCAATGGTGATCGCAATCGCCGTATTATGAATGCCGATTTCAAAGGTACAGGCCCGTGCCATTTTTTCTGGAATACCCATCAGTAGCGGAATGCAATAACCAATAAACAGGCTGGAAAAACATAAAATCACAGTGGCTAAACCAATACTGGAAAAATATTCAAAGAGATTAAAACGATCTCTAAAAACGGCAAATATCAAGAGTATGCTTAAAAAACTAATTGAAACGAAGCGCATCGATTTGCTGACGGTAATGGATAAGCGTGGAAATTTGGCTCGAAGCAGCATCCCGATGATCACGGGGATCAGGGTAATTAAAAACACCTGTATCATTTTTTCAACTGGAAATGTCACAGTCGAGTCGTGACTCATAAAATATTGTAATGACAGATTGATAATAAAGGGTAGGGTGAAAATAGAAATGATGGTATTGATGGCAGTCAGGGTGATATTCAGCGCGACGTCGCCTTTATACAGATAGCTAAACAGGTTGGCGGTTGGGCCTCCTGGTGAAGCGGCCAGAAGCATTAAACCTACTGCGAGTAAAGGAGCTAAGTCTAGAATCAGGCAAATAAAGAAAGCAATACTGGTCAACAGCACGAGCTGTGTAAATAGGGCAATAAAAATGACTTTAGGATAGCGGCTTAAGCGCAGGAAATCCTTGATTTTTAATTCGAGTCCCAGCCCCATCATCATGATTGCCAAGGTAATAGGCAAAAAAAAGTTAAAAAACCCCGAATCCATGAAAAACCCTTTTTATTATTGATTTTTAGATAGATTTTAAGTGTAGCCTAGCTGAATAAATAAGCAATATAAAACGGGCAAAATGTATTCACTTTGCCCGTCAAAGCTTTTACTTGAAATGTAAGCTATTTAGAGCTATGACGGCTTACATTCCTGGCTGAGTTTGCATTTGCGCATCAGGCGGAGTCTGCTGGTCATTCATTGGTTGCTGCATTTGCGGCTGGCTCATTTGTGGTTGCATTGGCTGACTGTGCATTTGGGATTGTCCCTGAGGGCGTGGCGGCATAAAGCCTAAAGCACATTTACCTTTGACTTCGGTTCCATTAATGGTGGCGGTGGTCGCGCTACTATTGCCACTACAGGTACTCATGAGTTCAGCTTCATCACCTTTGATTGAAGCATTTTTTGATGAAGCGAAAAACTGTGGCTCACAGGTTCCATTCCAGATAATGCCTCGATGAGCAAAACTGACTTGAGCACCTTGGGTTTTGCCTTTACAAACCTGTTGATACTTTTGCGCATTATAAGTGGTTTCGACCTTATCATTTGCTGAGGCTGCAAATGGCGCAAAACATAAACCACACAGAACAGTTGAGAGAAAAATATTCTTATTCATCAGTTATACCTTTGTTTGTAATGTAAGCAGTATATAGCTTAAAAAATACTCAAAATTAAACAGTGTAAATCGAGTAATTTTCTGAACTTATATGTTTAATTTATATAGTCCCTCTGCAAAGTTAAATTACAGTGCTTGATTCTTGTACAGGATGATTCATTTTTTATCTCAGGATAAATTCGACTGAATCTGTCTACTTTAGAATGAAATTTGCTATAATACTCAGCTATCCTTTTTTATCTCTCAATTACCACTATGCATTATCCTAAAGTATACGATGTCATTGTTATCGGTGGCGGTCACGCCGGTACAGAAGCAGCTCTGGCTGCAGCGCGTATGGGTCGACAGACTTTACTCTTAACTCATAACATTGAGACTTTAGGGCAGATGAGCTGTAACCCGGCCATCGGTGGTATTGGTAAATCGCACTTGGTGCGTGAAATTGATGCCTTGGGCGGTGCAATGGCACTGGCTGCCGACAAAGGCGGTATTCAGTTCCGTATTTTGAACTCGCGTAAAGGTGCAGCAGTTCGTGCAACACGTGCGCAGGCAGACCGTGTCCGTTTTAAAGCGGCAATTCGTGAAACCTTAGAGAATCAGGCGAACTTGGATATTTTCCAGCAAGCGGCTGATGACCTGATTGTTGAAGGCGATACCGTCAAAGGTGTGGTTACCCAAATGGGCATTCGTTTTGATGCCAAAACTGTGGTGTTGACTGCGGGTACATTCTTGGGTGGCGTAATTCACGTTGGTCTGGAAAAATCCAGTGGTGGTCGTGCCGGTGATCCGCCGTCGATTTCATTGGCAGCACGTTTGCGCGAATTGAATTTACCTGTGGGGCGTTTAAAAACCGGTACACCACCGCGTATCGATGCACGTTCGGTCGACTTTTCTGTAATGACACCGCAGCCGGGTGATTTCCCATCTCCAACCATGTCGTTTATGGGCGATGCGTCTATGCATCCGGAACAGGTGAACTGCTATATCACCCATACCAATGAACGTACGCATGAGATTATTCGCGGTGGTCTAGATCGCTCACCGATGTATACCGGTAAAATTGAAGGTGTGGGGCCGCGTTATTGCCCATCAATTGAAGACAAGATTCACCGTTTTGCCGATAAAGACTCGCATCAAGTATTCTTGGAACCGGAAGGTCTGGATACGCATGAGCTTTATCCAAATGGTATTTCAACTTCATTGCCATTTGATGTGCAGTTTGAGTTGGTTCGCTCAATCCGTGGTATGGAAAATGCGCATATTTTGCGTCCGGGTTACGCCATTGAGTACGATTATTTCAACCCGCAAGCGTTGAAATTTACCCTTGAAACCAAAGCGATTAATAACCTGTATTTCGCTGGTCAAATTAATGGAACCACTGGTTATGAAGAAGCAGGTGCACAAGGTTTGCTGGCAGGTTTAAATGCTGCACGTCGTGCCTGGGATCAAGGGCAGTGGACACCAAAACGCGATGAAGCCTATATGGGTGTATTGGTAGATGACCTGATTACGTTAGGCACCAAAGAACCGTACCGTATGTTTACCTCACGTGCTGAATATCGTTTGATGTTACGTGAAGACAATGCCGACCAGCGTTTAACTGCGATCGGTCGTGAATTGGGTCTGGTCGATGATGCACGTTGGGCGGTTTACTGCGAAAAAATGGAAGCAGTTGAAAAAGAAACCGGTCGTTTGCAGCATCTTTGGGCGGCGCCAAACAATCCAATGGGCAAGAAATTCGTTGAGATGACTGGCGCAGATTTATCTAAAGAATGTTCAGCGATCGATCTTTTGAAACGTCCAAATATTTCATTTGCGCAAATTGCCGAGTTAACCGGTTCTGATGTATCTGCGCAGGTCGGTGATCAGATTGAAATCGCAGTGAAATATGCGGGTTATATCAACCGTCAGCATGAAGACGTGGCACAAATGAAACGTCTTGAGGAAACCCGTATTCCAGGCGACTTCGATTATGACATCGTGTCGGGTCTGTCGCGTGAAATCACGTTGAAACTGAAGGATGTACGTCCTGAAACATTGGCGCAAGCCAGCCGTATTCCGGGTGTGACGCCTGCGGCTGTTCAATTGGTGATGATTACGATTCGTAAGAATGCACAAACGAAAAAATCTGCTTAAGAATACAGTGTGAAAAAGCCCGCGCAATGCGGGCTTTTTATCGGCTGATATTTTTGTATAAGTCTCGGCTATCATTCAATTATAAATAACTACTATTTAACTAAATGCCTTATTTATAAAGATAATAAAAATTATTAAGATGTAAAAAGTCTATAAATTTTAACTTTTAGGTCTAATGGAAAGGGTGTTGAGCCAAGTTGATGAACTTAAATCCGACTATTGTCGTGGTATTTCTCTGACCAGATTAGGATAAGAATAGGGGGAATAGGATCGTCAGGCTATCAAACGATTTATAGGTTATTGATGGAGATCAATCATGATACAGCCTTATAGTGAAAAATTACGAAAAATATTGACGATTTTCTTGTGCTTTTGGGTGGTATTTTTTGAGGGTTTCGATCTTCAGGCTCCTGGAATTGCAGCAAAAGGAATTGCGGCAAGCTTTGCTTTAGATCAGGTTCAGATGGGCTATGTGTTTAGTCTGGGCGTCTTTGGAATGCTCTTTGGTGCATTCTTTGGCGGACGTATCGCGGATTATTTGGGACAAAAGAAAGTCCTAATGTTGTCTGTGGCTATTTTTGGTGTGTTCATGTCGCTGACTGCAATTGCACCGAGCATCGAGGTTTTATATGCTGCGCGTTTCTTGACCGGTTTGGGTCTGGGTGCTGCAATGCCGACCATGATTTCCGTGGTTGGAGATGAAGCAACTGAAGCCAATCGCGGTAAGCTCAATAGCTTGATGTATTGTGGCCTGCCTGTTGGTGCTATTTTTGTCGCCGGTTTGGCTATGCTGCTTCCAGATATTCAATGGCAGACTTTATTTTTGATTGGTGGTTTAACGCCTTTAGCGCTTCTCCCTTTTATGGGCTTTATTCTTAAAGATCAACCTAAAGCAGCGGTAGCGCAAAAAAGATCTGGCGAAGCTGTACCGGGCATGGTCGAGGTTTTGTTCAAGCAGCAACAGTATAAAAATACAGTGCCGCTTTGGGTAGGTTTCTTCTTCACCCTGATGATCAACTATATTTTGATTAGCTGGTTGCCTAATTTGCTGATGGAACAAGGCCTGGAAAGACAGCAGGCTTTTCTGGTGATGCTGGTGTTTCAGGTGGGTGCAGTGATTGGAACCTTGGGTTTGGGGTATTTGTTAGATCGTTTAAAACTATGGCAAATGGCTGTCATTATTTATAGTGGTTTATTTGTTGCCTTGGTATTGTTGTTCACCAGTACCTCGATTCCGCTATTAATTTTAGCCGGGGTGATGGGCGGAATCTTTTCTACAGGTGGTCAATCTATTCTGTATGGCATCTCACCGATTTTTTATTCAGGTGCAGGTAAAGTTACAGGCGTGGGCAGCGCCATTTCTTTAGGCCGTTTAGGTGCCATGACCGGTCCGTTATTAACCGGAAAAATTTTGGCATTGGGTTTGGGAACTACAGGTATCCTTATGGCAAGTTTACCTGCGGTGGTTGTATCAGCGGTAGCGGTCACGGCACTGTCACGTTATAAGGCAGCTCATAAATAAGCCAATTTTGTGCTTTTTTCGCTACTAAAAAGGAATCTACGGATTCCTTTGTTATGGCTCATATTTTAATTGAGTAAAATCGGCAGATAAAATTTGCTAAAATAGATGGATAGCAAACAGACTGATTTTTATATGCCTTACCAACTGATCGAACTCGATATTCAGGCCACCGATAATATTGCCTGTCCACATTGCCAGCAGAACATTATTGACTGGACTGAAGAACAATATGTACAGCCATGTGAACATACTTTATTTATTGCCATGGATATTGGCTTTGAATATATGACCGATGAATTTGAGCACAGTATGCCGCGTTCGGTAGATGATCTGCATGCCAATGACGATCAGGTGAATATGTTTGATGAAATTACCGCCAGTACTTATTCAGACTATCTGATCTTAAAGTCAGACTTGGGCGCAGCAGGTTATTCGCGTTATATCGGCTTGACTGTTTAACTCATCTCAGTATAAAAAAGCACCCGAAGGTACTTTTATAGATTAGCTTGGACTTTCGATTTCTTCTTCTACCTCATCATCGGCCGTATCCATACCGAGTTCTTTGAGCTTGCGGGTCAGCGTGTTACGGCCCCAGCCCAAAAGTTCAGCTGCATGACGTTTGCGACCACGGGTTTGTTGTAATGCAGCATTAATCAGGGTGCGCTCAAACATCGGCGTCGCGACATCCAAAAGTTTCATCTCGCCATTTTTGAGTTTTTGCATGGCCCATTGACCTAGTAATTCATCCCAGTGCTGTGGACCCACTTGGTTTAAGTTTGGAATTGGTGAGCCTAAATCCAAATCTTGAATTGGAATTTGTTTCAGTTCAGGTGGTAGGTCTTCTGGATAGACTTCACGACCTGTGATCATCACGGTTAGCCAGCGACAGGTATTTTCAAGCTGGCGTACGTTGCCTTGCCACGGCAGTTTTTGCATATATTCCTGGGTTTCAGGACGCAGAATTTTGGGATTAACGCCGAGTTCTTTACCAGCACGTGCCAGGAAGTGCTGCGCCAGCATCGGAATGTCTTCACTGCGATGTGCCAGTTTTGGAATGTGAATCCGAATCACATTCAGGCGGTGATACAAGTCTTCACGGAAACGGCCGTCATGTACCAGTTTTTCCAGATCCTGATGTGTGGCAGCCACAATCCGCACATCAACCTTAACTGGAATATGACCGCCAACACGGTAGAACTCGCCATCGGCCAAAACACGCAATAAACGGGTTTGGGTTTCAAAAGGCATGTCGCCAATTTCATCCAGAAACAGCGTGCCGCCGTTGGCCTGTTCAAAACGACCTTGACGCTGGGTATTGGCACCGGTAAATGCACCTTTTTCGTGACCAAAAAGTTCGGTTTCGATCAGGTCTTTTGGAATAGCTGCCATATTGAGGGCAATAAAGGGCTTTGCACTACGCGGTGAATGGCGGTGCAAGGCATGTGCCACCAATTCTTTCCCTGTACCGGACTCACCATTAATGAGTACAGTAATATGCGATTGCGCTAAACGGCCGATGGCGCGAAACACTTCCTGCATGGCGGGAGATTCACCGATAATTTCAGTCGATTGAATCGGCGGGGCAACTTTTGCTGATTCTTGTTGTTGCAGCTTGGTAATATGCAAAATCGCACGATTGACCAGTGCCAGCGCTTCATCAATATCAAAAGGCTTTGGTAGATATTCAAAAGCACCAGTTTGATAACTTGATACAGCAGACTCTAGGTCTGAATGCGCCGTCATAATAATCACAGGCAGGTCAGGATAATTGTGTTTGACCTTACCCAAGAAGGTGAGTCCATCAATCCCCGGCATACGGATATCGGTCAGAATCACATCTGGTGCATCAACACTGAGTTGATCTAGTGCGGATTGTGCTTCTTCAAAGCTGGTCACGTCCAAGCCTTCTTCTTTAAAGGTTTTTTCCAGTACCCAGCGCATGGCACGATCGTCATCAATCACCCATATTTTATTTCGCGACATGATTCGACTCCCAAGGTAAATATAAGCTAAACACGGTTTTTCCAGCCACGGACTGACATTCAATCATGCCGTTATGCTGATGAATAATATTTTGAGCAATACTGAGACCCAGTCCGGTACCTTTGGCGCGACTGGTGACCAGTGGATAAAACACAGATTCGATAATGTCTTCGGGGACCCCAGGGCCATTGTCTTCAATATCAATGCGTACCACAGAGCGATGAATTGCCCCGTTAATGGTAAATAGGCGCTGAATCCGGGTTCTTAAAACCAGTTCAGGCTGGTGATCGACAAAGAACTCTTTGTTCTCGGTCATGGCCTGTACTGCATTGGCGCAAATATTCAAGATCACCTGAATCAGTTGATCACGGTCTGCCAGCACTTCAGGTAAGGACAGGTCATAATCCCGAATAATCTTGATTTTCTTTTTGCTTTGATTGGCGATGAGTGAGCGCACCCGCTCAAGTGGCTCATGTACATTTACCAGCTCATAGCTTGGCAGTTGGCGTGAACCGAGCATGGTGTCGGCCAGATTTCGGAGTCGATCGACTTCACTAATAATAATATCGGTAAATTCTTTGTATTGTGGATCATTCAGACTGCGAGCCAGAAGTTGTGTTGCCCCCCGAATTCCGCCGAGTGGATTCTTGATTTCGTGCGCGACACCACGAATCAGCTGGCGAGCCACTTGATGTTGCTGAATCAGGTTTTCTTCACGCGAAATTTTAAGCATGCGGTCACGAGGATTGAGCTCGATTAACAACAGTGGGTGATAGGGCTTACCCAGATTTAGCTGAGAAACGGTGTAATCGACATGAATGTCCTTAAAGTTGACAATCAGTGTGGCTTCTCGGCGTGTATAAGGTTGGCCTGTAGTTAAAGTATTGTTCAGCGCTTCTTCAGTATTAAACTCATCGGTCGGATGTTGCAGAAGACCCAGTGCCGGACTTCCACTGGCGCGAAATAAGCTCACATCAAATAAGGCTTCGCAGGCAGAGTTAAGATAATAAATATTAAGATCGCGGTCTACCAATAAGATACACGTGGTCATATTGTCCACTAAAACACGATAGTCGATCGGAATAAGCTGATCCATTCGCGGTTTTTTTCCTGTATTAAAATGGCGCAATGGCATCTTCATAAAGCAATTTAATCAATTTTAAGTTCTGATTTGATGCAAGATGCACGCCAACTTTTATGACTAAAGCTTATTTATTGCGATGAAATGCAGAAATGTGCCACAGCGACACAATTCATCTTAGGTATAGCGGATTAAATTGAGGCTGTAAATCTAAAATGTTCTATTTTGGTGCGCGCGCAAATATGTTGTATATTTTATGGCGTTATTTTAGTGCATGATGCAAAGAGTCAGGTTTTCAACTATTTTTATGATGCGAAAAGACATACAATACGCGCATTCTAGTAGAGCGAAAATTCATGAAGTCCCCCAAAGTCGGTTTTGTATCTTTAGGTTGTCCTAAGGCATTGGTAGATTCTGAACGTATTTTAACCCAGTTAAAGACTGAAGGTTATGACGTCGCTTCGGATTATGACGGTGCTGATTTAGTTGTAGTAAATACCTGTGGTTTCATTGAATCCGCAGTGCAAGAATCGCTAGACGCGATTGGTGAGGCGATGAGCGCGAATGGTCGCGTCATCGTAACAGGCTGTCTAGGTAAAGACGAAGACAAGATTCGCCAGATGCATCCGAATGTCCTGAAAGTGACAGGTGCAGCGGCATATAAAGATGTTATGGATGCGGTTCATCAATACGTGCCTGAACCGCCAAAACACAATCCATTTATTGATTTAGTTCCAGAGCAAGGTATCCGCCTAACACCTAAACATTATGCCTATTTGAAAATATCGGAAGGCTGCAACCATCGTTGTACTTTCTGTATTATTCCAAGCATGCGTGGTGATTTGGTCTCCCGTCCAGTTGGTTCTGTGCTTGAAGAAGCCGCAGCGCTGAAACGTGCCGGTGTTAAAGAAGTACTCGTTATCTCCCAGGATACTTCTGCTTACGGTCTGGACACCAAATACAAGCTGGATTTCTGGAACGGCCAGCCGGTGAAAACCAAATTCTATGACATGTGTGAAGCACTCGGTCAGTTGGGAATCTGGGTGCGTTTGCACTATGTTTATCCATATCCGCATGTCGATGCCGTGATTGACCTGATGGCTCAAGGCAAAATCCTGCCTTATCTGGATATTCCATTTCAGCATGCGAGTCCAAAAATTCTCAAGCTGATGAAACGTCCTGCGCACAGTGAAAACACACTGGAGCGATTGAATATCTGGCGTGAAAAATGTCCTGATCTGGTTATCCGTTCAACATTTGTGGTGGGCTTCCCGGGTGAAACCGAAGAAGACTTCCAGATGCTGCTCGATTGGCTGAAACAAGCTCAATTGGATCGTGTAGGTTGCTTTACCTATTCACCAGTTGAAGGTGCGACAGCAAACGATTTGCCAGACCACGTTCCTGAAGAAATTAAACAAGAGCGTTATGAGCGTTTCATGCAGGTTCAGCAAGAAATCTCGGCAGCCAAACTCCAAAAACGTATTGGTCAGACCATGACCGTGCTGGTAGATGATCTGGAAGAAGAATTCCCGGTGGCAGTTGCGCGTTCTTATGCAGATGCACCTGAAATTGATGGCAATGTTTTTGTTGAAGATATCGATAAAAGCGTCATTAAGGCAGGGGATTTGCTTGAAGTCGAGATTACCGATGCAGACGAGTACGATCTGTATGCAAAACTCATTTCAGTCAAATCTGCTTAAGATTTTGAATTAAAAAAATTTAAATTGAATACTTTGGAGTTTGATGATGTTGGATTCTAAAAAGCCACGCTTTGGTCGCATTCTGTTAAAGCTTTCTGGTGAAGCGCTGGCAGGCAATAAAGACATGGGAATCGATGCACAAGTGCTCGACCAGATGTCGCTTTCTATTGCGCACCTTGTGGGTTTAGGCGTACAAGTAGGTATCGTGGTCGGTGGTGGTAACCTGTACCGCGGTAGCCAGCTGCAAAAAGACGGTCTGGTTGGCCGGGTCACTGGCGACCAGATGGGTATGCTGGCAACCGTGATGAACGGTCTGGCACTACGCGACGCTTTGGTGCGCCGTAATATTAAAACCCGTTTGATGTCTGCACTGCCAATTGGTGCTGTGGTTGAGTCTTACTCGAGCCGTGATGCGATCCGTCACCTGACTCAGGGTGAAGTGTGTGTATTCGTGGCAGGTACAGGTAATCCATTCTTTACCACAGATACCGCAGCATGTTTGCGTGGTATTGAAATCGAATCAGATTTGATTTTGAAAGCCACTAAAGTCGATGGCGTATATAACAAAGATCCAAGCAAATATGACGATGCGGTTAAATATGACACTTTAACCTTTGATCAGGTGCTGGATGAAAAACTGGGTGTCATGGACTTAACTGCGATCTGTTTATGTCGTGACCACAATGTGCCACTACAAGTATTCGATATGAATAAATCTGGCGCATTACTTTCAGTGGTGATGGGCGAAAAAGAAGGGACTCACGTTACCAATTAATGACGTGAGCACCAAAGCACTTTATACTACGCGCTAATTTAGCAATTAACTTTTTTAGAATTAAGTAAGGAAGATCATATGATTAACGATCTTAAAAAAGACAGCGAAGACCGTATGAACAAAACTCTAGAATCTCTAGAGCATGGTTTTGCAAAAGTTCGTACCGGTCGCGCGCATCCATCTATTTTAAATAATGTGATGGTTTCTTACTATGGTTCAGACGTTCCATTGAACCAGGTGGCAAACGTTGGTGTTGAAGATTCACGTACCCTGTTGGTTCAACCGTTTGAACGTTCAATGGTGGCTGCAATTGATAAAGCGATTCGTGAATCTGACTTGGGTCTTAACCCGATTTCAGCAGATGCGATCCGTGTACCTATGGCAGCACTCACTGAAGAAACACGTCGTGACATGCAGAAAGTTGCCCGTACTGAAGCAGAAAATGCGAAAGTGGCAATTCGTAACATTCGCCGTGATGTATTGGGTGATATCAAAGCTTTATTGAAAGAAAAAGAAATTTCTGAAGATGAAGAACGTCGTGCTGCTGATGAAATCCAGAAAATTACCGACAAATTTGTTGCTGAAGTTGACAAACGCTTGGCTGCGAAAGAAGCTGAATTGATGAAGGTCTAATTCATCGATGACCGCTGCTGAAGAAAACCCCTGTCTTCCGAAACATGTTGCCATCATTATGGATGGCAACAATCGTTTCGCCAAAAAAAATCAGATGCAGAAAGGTGATGGACACCGTGAAGGAAAAACGGTTCTGGATCCGATTGTAGAACACTGTAGAAAAAGAAATATCCAGGCTTTAACTGTTTTTGCCTTTTCCAGTGAAAACTGGAATCGTCCACAGTTTGAAGTCGAATTGCTCATGAAACTCCTGCTTGACACGATTCATGAGCAACTCCCCCGCATGGAAAAATTCAATATTGCCTTACGTTTTATCGGTGATCGCAGCCGTTTGTCCGCTGAATTGCAGGGACTCATGTTGCAAGCCGAACAAAGGACTGCTAATTTCAATAGTATGACACTCACTATTGCAATCAGTTATGGCGGTATGTGGGATATGGCACAAGCTGCAAAGCAAATTGCCAGTGATGTTTTAACAAATAAATTAGATCTTGATGCAATTGATACTGATGTATTTGGTCAATATGTCAGCCTCGGTGACTTACCAGCAGTTGATCTGCTGATTCGTACTGGCGGAGATTTCCGTCTGTCGAATTTTCTGTTATGGCAGGCAGCCTATGCAGAGCTTTATTTCACTGAGACGCTGTGGCCAGAATTTACCGTTGAAGAACTTGATGATGCACTTGCCGTATTTGGTGGGCGTGAACGTCGTTTCGGTAAAACATCAGAGCAGGTTCATCAGGAAAAACTTGAGAATTAATACATGTTTGAGCGGATTATAACCGCATTGGTGTTGGTAGCAGTTGTACTGAGCTGTATGTTTGCTACTGAATCACATTATCCAATGTTTGTATTGATGGTTCTTGCTGCCGGGGTTGCCGGTTATGAGTGGTTTAAACTCATGCCGCGAAAATTTAAGCAGGTCATCAAGCCCGTTGCATGGGGATATGGGGTGCTGACCGCGGCTCTATCAGCATTGGCATTGTATTTTGCTGAAGTCGCTTTGTTGTTATGGGTGGCTTCTATTATTACCTGGTTACTCAGTATTTACTGGGTCAAGTCTTATCCTGAGTATGACGGCTGGTACAACGCAAGCCTAAATGGCATTGGTGTAGTGCTGATTTCTGCTGCTGTCACCGCAATTTTCTCGGTTTGGCAAAGTTCACCGTGGTGGTTGATGTACCTGTTTTTACTGGTATGGGGCGCAGACAGCGGTGCATATTTTGTCGGCCGTAAATTCGGTAGGAAAAAACTTGCACCAAATGTCAGCCCAAACAAATCTGTAGAAGGGCTGTATGGTGGTGTGGTCACCTCAATGCTGATTGTGATTGCAGTTGCTTTGCTTTATCTGGAGATGACCTGGCCAGAACTTATTTTATTCCTGATCTTATCGGTGATCACGGTCTTCAGTTCAGTACTGGGAGATCTGTTTGAATCCATGATCAAACGACGTGCCGGTATTAAAGACTCGGGCCGTATTTTACCGGGTCATGGTGGGGTGCTGGATCGTATTGATTCTTTGCTTGCTGCAGCTCCAATCTTTGCGGCAGGTATTGCTGTTCTAAAACTTATTGGTGTAGATTTATAAATGTCACAAGCGGTTTGTATACTGGGTGCTACAGGTTCTATTGGTCAAAGTACTTTAAAAATCTTGCAGCGACATCCTGAAGCGTACTCGGTTTTTGCTGTAACCGCGCAAAGTCGTATTGATGAGCTGGTCAAGATTTGCCAGCAATACCGCCCTAAAGTGGCGGTGGTGCCTGCGGCAAAAGTGGAGGAGTTTTCAAAACTCCTTCAGCAACATGGTCTGGCTGATATTGAAATTCTGCAAGATGAAGCCGGTTTAATTGCTGTGGCTGAATATGCGGATGTCGATATTGTCATGGCTGCCATTGTCGGTGCTGCCGGATTGTTGCCGACACTGGCTGCAGTAAAAGCAGGCAAGCGCGTACTGTTGGCCAATAAAGAAGCTTTGGTGATGTCCGGTGACATCATGATGCAGGCTGCACGCGATCATGGTGCATTGTTGCTTCCGGTGGATTCCGAACACAATGCGATTTTCCAGTGTTTACCACAGCACTATTTTGAGGCAGAGCGTCATGGCAAGCCCAAGCTGGGTGTCTCGCAAATTTTGTTAACTGCATCTGGTGGGCCGTTTCTTAATCATAGTCTACAACAGCTTGAAGATGTGACGCCTGCACAGGCCTGCAAGCATCCCAACTGGTCAATGGGCCAGAAAATTTCGGTCGATTCAGCGACTTTAATGAATAAAGGTCTGGAATTGATCGAAGCCTGTCATTTGTTTGCAGTTCAAGAACAATTTGTTACAGTCGTGGTGCATCCACAGAGTATTATTCACTCCATGGTTCAATATGTAGATGGTTCAACTTTGGCACAAATGGGTAATCCGGATATGGGCACACCTATTGCACATGCATTGGCATGGCCTGAGCGAATCAGTACGCATGTACCACCCTTAGATCTGTTTATGCACTCGCAGCTTAACTTTCAGGAACCGGATGTGATTCGTTTTCCTGCATTAAAGTTGGCTCGTCAGGCGATGCAGAGCGGCGGAATTGCACCCACGATTTTAAATGCGGCCAATGAAATTGCAGTTGACGCATTTTTACATCAGCAAATTAGGTTTACCCAAATTCCTCAAGTGGTTGAACATGTCCTGAATCAGATGGACAATCAGCCGGCAAATGATCTGGAGGCTATCTTGCAGGCAGATCAAATGGCACGAGGTTTATCACAGCAGTATGTTGTGAATAAAGGAAGTTAAGACATGAACGCCTTGTTTATTATTGCAGCCGCAATCCTGTTACTCGGTCCCTTAATTGCGATTCATGAGTTTGGTCACTATATTGTGGCGCGTAAACTGGGCGTTAAAGTGTTGGTGTATTCGATTGGTTTTGGACCAACGCTGTTAAAGTGGACCTCAAAAAAATCCGGCATTCAATATCAGCTATCCGCCTTACCTTTAGGCGGTTATGTGAAAATGCTGGATGAACGTGAAGGCAATGTTGCTGAAGAAGACTTGCCCAAAGCATTTAACCGTCAGCATCCCTGGAAACGGATTGCCATTGTGGCAGCGGGACCATTGATCAACCTCATTCTTGCGGTGCTGTTATTCTGGGTGCTGTTTTTACCGGCACAAGAGCAGCTGAATACCCGCGTTGGTAAAGTTTTACCAGATACGCCGGCTGCAACAGTACAAATGCAGCCGGGTGACAAAATTGTTGCTGTGGACGGGACTCCAGTCGAAACCTGGGAAAAACTGAGTTATGCGCTGGTGGATCGTGTGGGTGAAACGGGCGTAGTGTCTATTCAGGCAGAACGTGCCGGGGAAAACAAGCTGTTCCAGTTACCGATTCGTGACTATTTAAAAGACCAGAGTCAATCTCCGTTAGACAGTCTGGGCTTCTTGCCTTATCGACCGGAAATTCCGGCTGTGATTAGCAAGCTGACTGAAGATGGTGCAGCAATTCGCCAAGGCCTGAAGCAAGGTGACAAAATTCTGGCCATTGATGGTGTCCAGATGAAAGACTGGTTTGATGTGGTACAAATTGTACAGGCATCACCAGAAAAATTACTGAAGATGGATGTATTGCGCGAAAACCAGGTGGTGCAACTTGAAGTGATGCCACAGGGCAAGCGTGACAATATGGGCAATGTCACGGGTATGCTCGGTGTACAAAGTGATCCGGGTAAAATCTCGATTCCCACAGAATATAAGCAGACCATTCACTACAATCCAGCTGAAGCACTGGTGATGGCATTTGATAAAACTGCGCACTTATCTTCGATGATTCTGAACTCGATTGTCAAAATGGTACGTGGCATGATTGGACTGGATAACTTATCTGGACCGATCACCATTGCCAAAGTCGCAGGACAAAGCGCGGAAATGGGTTGGGAAACTTTTATTTCCTTTATGGCGCTAATGAGTGTAAGTTTAGGAATATTAAATCTACTGCCGATTCCAATGCTTGATGGCGGACATCTGGTTTACTATTTTGTTGAATTAATTCGTGGTAAACCTGTTTCCGAACAAATACAATTGGTTGGACTAAAAATTGGTATGGTACTGCTCGGCAGTATGATGCTTCTGGCATTATTTAATGATTTTATGCGTTTATAACAACGTAGATGGAATAAATTAACAGCGGAAAAGACTGGCATGCAGCACACACATTTATTTATGCCTCTGGCACTCGTTAGTGCAATGGCAGTAGCACAACAAGTATATGCAGCAGATGAATTCATTGTACAAGATATAAAATTTGATGGATTAGTGCGTTTAACTCCTGAGAATGTATATGGCCTCGTGCCAATTAACAGTGGTGATCGGGTCAATGATCCGGTCATTGCCAATGCAATTCGCAGTTTATATGCATCAGGCTTATTTGATGACATCAAAGCTGTTCAGCAAGGCAATACTCTAGTTTTTCAGGTGGTAGAGCGCCCAGTCATTTCGAAAATCGAACTGAAAGGCAATAAGCTGATTCCAAAGGAAGCACTTGAAGATGGCCTGAAAAAAATGGGTCTGGCTGAAGGTGAAGTGCTGAAAAAATCTGCTTTACAGACAGTCGAAACCGAGCTTGAGCAGCAATACATGCAGCAAGGTCGCTATGATGCAGATGTTACAGTCACGACGACAGCAAGACCGAATAACCGGGTTGAATTGCAGATTGATTTTATTGAAGGTAAAGCCGCAAAAGTTTTTGATATCAATATCATTGGCAATACTGTTTTCAAAGAATCAGATATTAAACAGGTATTTGCTGTTAAAGAAAGTAGCTGGAACTCGGTGATTTCACGTAATGACCGTTATGCACGTGAAAAAATGGCTGCAAGCCTTGAAGCATTGCGTGCTATGTATCTGAACCAGGGTTATATTAACTTTAATATTACCAATTCCAGTTTGAACTTGAGTGAAGATAAAAAGAATGTCTTTATTGAAGTGTCTGTAGATGAAGGCGAACAATTTAAATTTGGTCAAACCAAATATTTAGGTGATGCACTTTATCAAACTGAAGAATTGCAAGCCTTACAGCTGTTTAAAGAAGGTGAAACTTATTCGCAAGAAAAAGTAAATGTGGTTAAGCAGCTATTACAGCGTAAATATGGTAATGCTGGTTATTATTATGCAGAAGTGAATATTGTTCCTCAAATTAATAATGAAACCAAACAGGTTGATTTAAATTACTACATTAACCCAGGTCAGCAAGTTACAGTACGACGTATTAATTTTACCGGTAATACCAAAACTGCAGATGAAGTGTTGCGTCGTGAAATGCGCCAGATGGAAGGTGCTTTAGCCAGTAATGAAAAAATTGACTTGTCTAAAGTCCGTCTGGAACGTACCGGTTTCTTTAAAACAGTTGATATTAAGCCTGCACGTATTCCGGGTTCACCGGATCAGGTCGATCTAAATGTCGCAGTAGAAGAACAGCATTCAGGTACCAGTACCTTGGCGGTGGGTTTCTCGCAAAGTGGCGGTGTGACCTTCCAGGCAGGTTTAAGTCAAACCAACTTCCTGGGCACTGGTAATAGTGTATCGATCGACTTGTCGCGTTCTGAAACCCAAGATTATTATAACCTGAGTGTGATGGACCCGTACTTTACCATTGATGGTGTACGTCGCGGTTATAACATGTACTACCGCAAGACCAAGCTAGACGATGACTATAACGTCAACAACTATGTGACGGACAGTTTAGGTGGTGGAATCAACTTCGGTTATCCAATTGATGAAAACCAGAGTGTTAGCTTAGGCCTAAATGTCGACAATACTGAAGTAACGACTGGTAATGGTGTTTCCACCTATGTTCGTGATTACCTATTAGCAAATGACGGTAAGTCAATAGGCCAAAGTCCTTACTGTATCGACAATGCTGATCCTTGTAAAACTGATTTAAAATCAGACCGCTTTCAAGGTGAATTTTTAACATATAACTTAAACTTAGGCTGGTCTTACAATACTTTAAACCGTCCAATGTTTCCGACGACAGGAATGTCACATCGTATCAATGCTGAAATAGCCTTGCCAGGTAGTGATGTTGAATATCAAAAAGTGACTTATGATGCTCAGGCTTTCTTCCCGCTAGGCAAAGATTTTGTGCTGCGCGGTTATGGGAAGTTGGGCTATGGTAATGACTTACCATTCTATAAAAACTTCTATGCTGGCGGTTTTGGTTCAGTGCGTGGTTATGAAAACAGTACTTTAGGTCCAAAATATGACAGTGTCTATGCAGAAAATGCAGGCATTAGTGACTTTGATCTAGAGGAGGTTGGTGGTAATGCATTGGTTCAGTTTGGTACTGAACTGGTACTGCCAGTGCCATTTAAAGGCGATTGGGCACGTCAGGTACGTCCAGTGATTTTTGCCGAAGGTGCACAAGTTTTCGATACAAACTGCGATGTTTCACAATCTGGTGACTTACGTCAATATTGTAAAGATAACTTCGGTTTCGATGCAGGCAATATGCGCTATAGCGTCGGTGCGGGTTTCACCTGGATTACCATGATTGGCCCATTGTCACTGAGCTATGCTTATCCGTTGAATAAGAAAGATGGTGATGAAATTAAAAATATCCAGTTCGAAATTGGCCGTACTTTCTAAGATTATTAGCTAATCCTGAATATAGATTTTGCTCATGAGGTTGCGAGGCTTTATGAGCAAATTTTTTTGAATGAGTAAGAATATGAAAAAAATGATCATGGCGATGAGCCTGGCTTTGGCAAGTGTTGCACCTTTGACTCAAGCAGCTGGTATTGGTGTGATTGACTTGGAGCGTGTAGTCGAAGGCAGTACTTATCTGAAACAGCAAAACACGGCATTTCAACAAAAAATTCAGCCACAAACCAGCAAGATTGAACAACTC
Source organism: Acinetobacter sp. YH12200 (assembly GCF_013418175.1). Taxonomy (NCBI): domain Bacteria; kingdom Pseudomonadati; phylum Pseudomonadota; class Gammaproteobacteria; order Moraxellales; family Moraxellaceae; genus Acinetobacter; species Acinetobacter sp. YH12200. Next base: position 9,464 of record NZ_VPCO01000015.1, on the reverse strand, counting down.
AGTAAAGAACTGGAAGCTTTGCAGCAGCGTGCTCAGTCTAATACCAAACTGAGCGATGCTGAAAAGCAGAAGATGTCTACGCAATATCAGGCTAAATTTCAGGAATTGAATCAGTTGCAACAATCTGTGCAGAGTAATGTTCAAAGTTCGATTCAGCAGATTCGGACGGTATTTGATGCACGTGTAAAGCAAATTGCTGAACAATTGCGTAAAGAAAATAACCTGAATGTGGTTTTAAATAAAAATTCAGCACTTGCTTATGACGCTAAATATGATTTAACTGATAAAATGATTCAAAAGGTTAATGCAATTAAGTAATCAATGAATCATCAACAGCTTCAGTTAGCTGACCTTGCTCGCCTGGTTCAAGGCGAGTGCGTAGGTCAGGCAGATTTGCGTTTGAGCGCTTTGGCCAGTCTTGAGCATGCGACATCGCAAGATTTGGCATTCGTCAATGCAGACAAATATGTAGAGCAAGCCAATCAAAGTCAGGCGGCTGCTTTAATTGTCACTGCTGAACTGAAACAACAAATAACGTCACATCAGAACTTTATTGTTGTTGCAAATCCTTATCTGGCTTTTGCGATCCTGACCCATGTATTTGAGAAAAAAAATACCCAGCGTGGTATCGAAAGTACTGCTCAAATTCATCCTTCAGCGATCATCGCCGATGATGCGTATATTGGACACTATGTGGTGATTGGCGAGCATTGTGTTGTGGGCGCCAATACCGTGATTCAGCCTCATGTACATGTCGATAATGATGTGGAAATCGGTCAGGACTGTTTTATTGATGCGCATGTGACGCTGACGGGTGGCGCCAAAATTGGCAATCGCGTTCGTATTCATGCCAATACCGTGATTGGCAGCGAAGGTTTTGGTTTTGCACCTTATCAAGGTAAATGGCATCGTATTGCCCAGCTTGGTTCTGTGCGTATTGCTGATGATGTGCGTATCGGGTCAAACTGTAGTATAGACCGCGGTGCATTGGATGATACGATTTTGCAACAGGGTGTGATTATTGATAATCTTGTGCAAATCGCGCATAACGTCAAGATTGGTGCCAATACCGCACTCGCAGCAAAATGCGGAATCGCCGGAAGCACTACAATTGGCAAAAACTGTGTATTTGCAGGTGCGGTGGGGGTAGTAGGCCACATTAATATCGCAGATAATGTCACAATTACTGGCATGTCAATGGTGACAAAAAATATTTCTGAGGCGGGCAGTTATTCTTCTGGCACACCTATGTTGGAAAGTTTGCACTGGAAACGTGCTGCTGTGCGTTTTAAACAATTAGCAGATGTGCCATTGACCCAGGTGATGAAACGACTAGATCATATGCAATCTCAAATTGAGTCCATTGAATCAACATTTAAGTTGCGTAAATAATTATGATGACAGAGTCGAATTTGCCTACATTCACGAAACCTGAATTGCCAATGAATATTCAAAAGATTCGTGAATATTTGCCCCATCGTTATCCATTTTTATTGGTTGATCGCGTGGTCGAGATTACCGAAAATGGCATTGTTGGTTATAAAAACGTCTCAATTAATGAAGAGTTTTTGCAAGGCCATTTTCCGAATTATCCAATTATGCCGGGTGTGCTGATTGTTGAAGCACTGGCACAAATCTCGGGAATCTTGGGTTTTGTGATGAACAATGAAACACCAAGTGCGGGTTCATTGTTCCTTTTTGCCGGTGCGGAGAAGGTTAGGTTTAAAAAACAGGTGGTTGCAGGCGATCAATTGGTATTAAAAGCTGAATTGGTGATGCAAAAGCGCGGCATTTACAAATATAATTGTATTGCCACTGTAGATGGCGTCGTCGCAACAACCGCGGAAATTATGGTTTCGCATCAAAAAGTCGAGCAGGCATGAGCAATAATCCCCTTATTCATCCAACTGCCATTATTGACGCATCAGCAGTCATCGCTGCTGATGTAGAAATTGGTCCATACTGTATTATTGGGCCAAACGTCACTATTGGTGCGGGTAGCAAACTTCATTCACATGTAGTGGTGGGTGGCTATACGCGTATAGGTGAATATAATGAAATTTTCCAGTTCGCCAGTGTAGGCGAGGTTTGTCAGGATCTTAAGTATGCCGGTGAAGAAACCTGGCTTGAGATTGGCGATCACAACAAGATCCGTGAGCATTGTAGTTTGCATCGTGGTACCGTTCAGGATCAGGGTTTAACCAAGATTGGCAGTCATAATCTTCTAATGGTCAACACCCATATTGCCCATGACTGCATGGTCGGTGATCACAATATCTTTGCCAATAATGTCGGTGTGGCTGGACATGTTCATGTCGGGGATTATGTGGTCATTGGTGGAAACTCAGGGATTCATCAATTCTGCAAGATTGACTCTTATAGCATGATTGGCGGAGCATCACTGATTTTGAAAGATGTGCCGGCCTATGTGATGGTGTCAGGTAATCCTGCGCACGCTTTTGCTATGAATATTGAGGGAATGCGTCGTAAGGGCTGGTCTAAGGCCATAATTGACGGTTTGCGTACTGCCTTTAAACTGATTTATAAATCAGGTTTAACCACTCAGGAAGCAATCGAGCAGATTCGTAAAGATATCTTGCCGGAAGTTGCCGAAGCACAACGTTTGATTGATTCTCTTGAACAATCCAAGCGTGGTATTGTGCGCTAAAATATTTCAAGTAAAAAAAGACACCTTTAAGGTGTCTTTTTTATTGCTGAATTAAGGGTTATCTAGAAGATTATTACTTAAAAAATTTAGCTTCTTCAGATTGCGGGTAATTACTGAGTAATTTGTTCTTGTACTGGGTGGCAATGGCCGGTTTTTGCTCGACGTCCTTGCTAATGTTATGCAGTTGATAAAGCGCACGCGAAGCACGGGTCGACTTTGGATAGCGGTCTGCCACAATGGTGTAATTGCGTTTTGCTTCTTCAAAATTTGGCGGATCGATGGCCAGATTGAATTCTGCTAACCAGAAATAGGCATTGCTGATATACACACTATTCGGATTGTTTTTAATAAAGTTCTGCATGGGTGCAATGGCTTTGGCTGCACCGCCATTTTTATAGGCATCTAAGGCTACTGTATAGGCTGCTTTGTCCAGCTCGGTGGGCTGTTGTCCGCTGCTCGCTGTATTGATCTCATTCGCATTTAAACTGGGAGAACTATCCTGTGGGTTGTCCTCCGTTGGGTTTTCTTCAGCCGGTTCAATTTTTTGCTGTAACAGTTCCAGGCGCTGATCGAGATCGGCATAGCGATTGGTCAGTTCGCTTTTCAGTTGGGCAATTTCATTTTCCTGTTCTTCCATTTTGCCGCGCAAGATCCGCAGATCACTTTCCAGTTGCTGGTTTTTTTGCATAATCTGCCAGCTGGTATTGGTTTGCACAGGTGTCGATACGCCGGCAGAACTCGCAGACTGGGTATTCATTGACGCTTGATTGGCAGTCTGGCTCAAGCCACGCGATTCAATTGGAATATTGGCAAATAGCGGTATGGTAAAGAGTGCTGTCACTGCACACAATACGGTCTTTTTAAACATCATAAAATTTCCATAATTCTTTGTGAGATACGTATCCGCTGCTCATCTTTTAAAGAAGATCATTCATATACATTGCACACATTAAAAACGGCATTTTTAGAAATTGCAACAAGGTTTTACAAAGATCATGCGAATCTGGGTGTTGATGGATTGATTGTGAAGATCGCTTGAAAATCAGCAGAAATATTAATATTGTTTTTAAAATAATCAAACGGATAGCTTGATGGATTATTTTAAGGAACAAAGCTTGCAACTTGATTAAAAATCTCTATACTCTGTTTTTGTAATGGTAGCCCTGCTGGTTACTTCGCAATTGTACTCTATGAACCCCGCCAGGACCGGAAGGTAGCAACGGTAATAGAACTATGATGTGCCGGAGCTTTGCTGGTAGGGTTGCCACCATATTTTTCAATAATAAAAACATTTTATCCCAGCCTATTAATCTCAAAGCTCACTTCTAATATCAGCTAATTTTTAATATTTTATTATCCCGATAATTCGTTCTGCTAGCGAACTGATTTTCTCATTTTAAGATCAATCTGCAAACACTTTTGTAGTAGGTCTATTAATGAATCTGAATACAAATTAATCTTCCACTTTACGGTTAATCGCCTTAATAATCGTATCCATTTCAAAACCACGGTACATCAGAAAACGGATCTGTTTGGCCTTGAGCTTCGGATCTTTAGTAACTTCCGCCCCATATTTTTTGACTTTCAGCTCGTAGGCTTGCTGCACCCAGTCAGTTTCTTTCAGTTCTTCTGCGATTAAAGCTGTATCAACTTTCTTGTTTTTTAATTTCATTTTAATCTGATTGGGGCCTTTGCCTTTACGCTTTTGGCTCGACAGCATGGTTTCTGCGACACGCTGATCACTCTGGTAATTCTCTCGTGATAATTCTTCAACTAATTCCAGTACTTCATCGCGATCCTCTGCATATAGGCATAGCTTCTCGATCAGTTCGGCTTTAGCATATTCTTTGCGGGTCAGTACGGCAAAAGCATACGAACGCAAACGCGAGCCAGTTAAGCCCGGTTTTTTCTTTTCATCAAGGGTATCAAACAGGCGCTCTTCTGAGTCGAAAGTGGGTTTTTGTTTCGATGTGTTTTGCTGGGTCGCTTGATCATCAGCATCGCCAAATTGCTGTTTTAAAGTTTCATAATCGAGCAGTTTGCTGAATTTTGCCTCTGACATCTTTCTCTCGCATTTTATCATCTACCCATCATAACAAAACGCCCCGTAGGGCGCTGTGTCGTGATGTTTAAAGACTAGGCAGATAATAGATTAGGCATCTAAAAGATCTGCTTCTTCTTTATTATCTTCTTCAGTGATCACGGCTTTGGTCAGCAGTTGCTCGCGAATCAGCTTTTCAATGGTTTGCGCCATTTCTTTATGCTCTTCCAAATAACGGATGGTATTGTTCTTACCTTGGCCAATTTTGTCGCCTTGATAAGAATACCACGCACCGGCTTTCTGCACGATTTCTTGCTGTACAGCCAGATCGATCAATTCACCCAGATGGTTCACGCCTTTGCCGTACAGAATCTGGAACAGGGCTTCTCTAAATGGAGGCGCCATTTTGTTTTTCACGACTTTGACTTTGGTTTCAGAACCAACGATCTCGTCACCTTCTTTCACCTGACCAATACGACGGATGTCTAGACGTACAGATGCATAGAACTTCAATGCGTTACCGCCAGTCGTGGTTTCCGGGCTACCGAACATGACACCAATCTTCATACGAATCTGGTTAATGAAGATCACCATACAGTTGGAACGCTTGGCATTACCGGTGATTTTACGCAGTGCCTGGCTCATCAAACGGGCTTGCAGACCCATATGCGAGTCACCCATTTCGCCTTCAATTTCCGCACGTGGCGTTAGAGCAGCTACAGAATCGACCACGATCATGTCAATTGCACCAGAGCGTACCAGCATATCTGCGATTTCAAGCGCCTGTTCACCATGGTCGGGCTGCGATACCAGCAGGTTATCAATATCTACGCCAAGTTTACGCGCATATTGCGGATCAAGTGCATGTTCGGCATCGATAAATGCACATGTACCACCGGCTTTTTGACATTCTGCAATTGCTTGCAGGGTCATCGTGGTTTTACCTGATGATTCAGGACCATAAATCTCGACGATACGGCCCTTCGGTAGGCCACCAATACCGAGTGCGATATCCAGGGTTAAAGAACCTGTAGATACTGCTTCAACAGCCTGAACGGTATTGTCACCAAGACGCATGACTGTATTTTTACCAAACTGTTTTTCAATCTGGCTTAAGGCAGCGTTAAGCGCCTTGTTTTTATTCTCATCCATCTTACAACCTCAATACGATGTCACTCAGTTAGTACTCAAGTGGATGTCTTAAATTAGAGCTTTGTTCCACAGGCGTATAGTGACAGAATTTTCCCTAGTGTTCTATCAATGTCAGCGCATGTACGACACATTCTGACGCTTGAATTTAATCGTCATTATACGACCATGACTGATCAAAACTCTGACTATTTTCATTTTTAAATTTACTGATATCCCGGCGATCTTTCTTGCTTGGACGATGATCGGGACGAGCTAGATTATGCAACTTTCTTTGTGAGGTAATCAATTCCCGTCGAGCAATACTGACTTCGGTTTCTTCATACAGTTTTTGTGCCACAGGTGCAGGGCCGCGAACATCAGAAAGTTCTTTAACCAGGACAGTTTTCTTGTCGATGCCTTGCTGAATCGTCAGTTCCATACCGACACGGACTTCGCGTGATACTTTGACACGTTCACCATTGTGGTGGACTTTACCACCTTCAATTGCATGTTTGGCAATGGAACGGGTCTTGAAAAACCGTGCTGCCCAAAGCCATTTGTCTATACGCATGCCTACCGCATCTTCGGGTAAAGACGATTTACGCATATTTTTTCTCTACCTCAGCCTGATTTAAATAAGTGATTAAATCTGTTAATTGGTGCAGCATCGGATAATTGCAAGTCTCGCGTGCGACTTTGGCCGAAGAGGGTTGCTGGATACTGAGCAGGTTTTCAATCCCGTAGGCTTTGGCACCATTCAGGACTTTTTCGGTATCATCAATAAAATAAGCATGTTGCGGATCGAAGGGATGCATGGCATTCAAGCCTTGCCAGAATTCAACAAATTCTTTGGCGTGCCCAATCGTTTCTGAACTGACAATCACATCAAAATAATGGCTTAAATTTAAGTGATCCAGTTTAAAGGCCAGTCCGGCACAATCGGCATTGGTGGCCAGCCAGATCGGGTAGCCATTCGTTTTAAGATAATCCAGTAATTCGAGACAATACGGGCGTAAGGCGACTTTGTCTTTATGTTCAATCTGCATCGCCAGAACATCAACTTCGACTTTAGCCGTCCAGAAGCGTGAGGAGTACCAGTTTAGGGTATGATTATGTTCCTGATAGAATGCGGAGAGGGTCGCCTGACTGTGTTCCATGCTACAGCCATGTGTGGCAGCATAACGCACAGGCAGCAACTCATTCCAGATGAAATCATCGTAGGCAAGATCAAGTAAAGTTCCATCCATATCGAAAATTATGGTAGGTTTTTCAGAGCATTTTGACATATTTAGGTTTTCTATGTTTAAAGCAATAGCAGCACCACAAGATCCGATGATTTTGCAGTTTGTGCCCATTTTGACACAAGCCTGTGAAATTTTGCGAGAAGAATATCAGCGTTATTGTTCTGGTGCGGCTTTTGATGTCATCCAAAAAAATGATAATTCTCCGGTAACTCAGGCAGACTTGAGGGTCAATACTTTTCTAACTCAGGCTTTGGCAGATATTTCAGACTTGCCTTTATTGTCAGAAGAAGGAAAAGAACATGAGCGTCGTTCATGGCCAGAATTCTGGTTATTAGATCCGCTAGACGGCACCAAGGAGTTTTTGCATCAGCGGCCTGAATTCACCATCAATTTGAGTTTGGTTCGTGGAAGTTTGACGACTTTTGCCATATTGGCAGTACCAGAACAGCAAATGATTTATTTCTGTGCAGAGCAGGGGCTACCTTATAAATATGACCTTCAGCGAGATACGTGGTTTGGCTATGAAGCAGCGCCAACAGACCAAAGAATTGCGATCGGTCTGAGTCAAAGTAGCCAGCAGAAACCGAAATATGTCGACTATTTACAGCATCTGGCCAAACTTACCGAATATACAGAGTTCAAAGCGGGCAGCGCCTACAAGTTTTGTATGATGCTGGAAGATCAGGTGGATATCTATCCACGTTTTCATCCGACTTCGGAATGGGACACTAGTGCTGGTCAATGTATGCTGGAACGGATTGGTGGTGGTTTGGTCGATTTAAAAGGACGGCCATTTATTTATAATCATCGCGATACCTTGCTCAATGGCGGATTTATTGCCTATAAAAATAATAATATGAAAAATATTGCATTACAGGCGGTGGCTGACATGCAGGCCGAGCATTGAGCAAAATCCTGAGCATGGTATAGTGATGATTAACTCATTACCAATCCAGTTGGCTGTCACGTGTCCCTGAAACTGCTTCCACCGAGTATGTTAAGTGCAATTGATTTATTGCCTGATGTACAGACGCCTGTCACCTTATTCACACGCCATTCGGTTCGTGAAGATGTTCCGGGTCAAGGTCTGGCAGGTTATGACCTGCAATTGACTGGTCAGGGGCGGGATCTGGCACAGGAATGGGGCGCTTATCTGGCTGATCAGACAGATCGTGTAATTCATCACTGTATTTCGAGCCCGATCCAGCGCTGTATTGATACTGCTGCGCTCATGATTGAAGGTGCGGATGCGGTTACCCCTGAGCAGAATACCCATCGTATTGAAATTATCGAACAGGGATTGCTGGTCGAGCCGGGCAGTTTTGTGCTGGATATTCAAAAAGCCGGTCCTTATTTTGCCAAGCAGGGCGCTCTCGGTTTTGTGAACAGTTTTGTGAATAATGCCTTGCCGGGGATGAAACAGCCGATTCATGGTGTGGTGGATGTGCTGGAACTGATTTATAACACCCATCCGCAAAATAAGTATGGGCTGAGTCTGGCAGTCAGTCATGACACGATTCTGGCAGCGATGATTGCCGTAATGTCCGGGCGTCAGGACATCAGCCGAGAAGACTGGCCCAAAATGATGGAAGGTCTGTTTGTCTGGTTCGAGGGCGATGTTTTTCTGGAATCAAAACTGAAATGGATCTGGCGTGGTCAGGTACATGAGCTAGATATTGCTGATTTTAAGCGTTCCCAGTAATTTTAATTTAATAGGTCATTCATTTATCATATAAAAAGCCCAATCGCAGATATGATTGGGCTTTTTACATATAGGTCTGTTTTTTCTAAATGTTGGCTTTTAAGCGCTGAGGATAGGCATTGAGATCAAGCAGGTCACCTGTATCATTCAGCGGCCAAAGAGGACTATTGACTGGAACCTGTTGCTGATGAATGCGACTATATTTGTCGGCGGCGATCAGTGTTGCGATGTCATGTTCCGGAAGGCTGTAAGCTGCAACGACTTGTTGGGGATAGCGGGTGCGTATATAAAAATCTACTTCATTTTCACCCTTATATCGGGCAAAGATATATTCTACTGCGGGCAAATACACACCATAGCCTAACCAGGCATCTACGCCTTGAGATGCCTGAAGTTCAGCAGTGCCTTTCATATTGGAAATCACCCGGCCTAAAATGTCTTTTTCACCTTGGGTCTTAAAGTATTCAATATATTGCTGTTCGATTGCTAGGTGTTTAGTCCCGGCATTTGATGGATCGGATCAATCTTAAAAAGTTCAGGTTCATCTGTCCACTGTTTGCAGATGAATTCGTAGGGAGTCAGGCCCCTGAGTGTTTTGAGTCTGCGGCCGAAGTTGTATGCAGCAATAAAATCAGCAAGGTGAATGCATAGCTGAGTGTGATCGTCGTAATGGAACCG
>NZ_VPCO01000014.1:0-90547 GCF_013418175.1 Acinetobacter sp. YH12200 | reverse complement strand
TAAAATCAGACACTTAGTTGAGAATGCATTTTGTAGGTTAAAGCAGTTCAGAGGAATAGCAACACGATATGATAAGCTAAAGTGTAGCTATGAGGGGGCAGTTGCATTAGCTTGTATATTTATTTGGTTACCTTTATCGGGTAAATTCTATACTTGAAATGTCAACAGACCCTAAATAAGTCCTGAGCGAGTTAAAGCAGCATAAGTATTGAAAAAAGTTACAGTTAATCAACAAATTTTGATCTATTTTCTAGCATAAACTTTAAGAAATGACTGTTAAATTAGTTGGCAGCTATACAACAACAAGGGATATTACTCGATGAATAAATTAATGATTGCTTTAGGTTTAGTGGCAACTGTTGCCTTGGTCGGCTGTAACAAAGATAAAGCACCTGAAACCGGGGCAACGACAGGTGAGCATTTAGAAAATGCAGCAGATCAAGCCGGTCATGATATGCAAGATGCAAGCCGTGAAGCTGCGGTAGACACTGAAAGAGCCTTGGATAATGCAGCAGAAAATACAGCTCAAGCAGCTGACGAAGCTGCTGCTGCAACGTCTCGAGCAGCAGATGCTACTGCTGAAGCAGCACGAAAAGCCACTGCGGCCACTGCAGCTGCGGTTGAAGAAGGTGCTGGCAATGTTCGAGAAAAAGCTGAAAACTGATTTTAGCTCTCAGTTTAATGCTTAAAAAGCCTGCGATTCAATTTGCAGGCTTTTTTATGTACTTCATTTGAAAACCCAGAAACTCAAAAATGCTCGATACTGATCTATAGGCATAAAACCATACGATTAAATCTGCAATTTATTTAAGCTGCTTAAGTATAGAGAATTACAGAATAATGAAATGTTCCATTAGATTTATTTTTATAATTCACTCCCATCAATCAGATAAAGTGATAAAACTTATCAACTATAAGAATGACTTAATACTCACTCATTGGCCAAAATGGGCTGCATTTAAGCTGAAATTCAGTAGAATACCAGCCTTTATTTTTAAAATTTAATCTCCCATGTCAGTCATTGCTGCTGCTTCCCAACGGTCGAATATTTCGGTCTGGGTGGCTTTTATTTTACTTGTGATCGGTACAATCGGTGCCTATCAGATCGTTGGCTTAAATCAGGCCTTGTTATTTTTAATCGGTGGTGCGCTAGGCATGACCCTGTACCATGCCTCATTTGGTTTTACCTCGAGTTGGCGCCTCTTTATCAAGGAACGTCGCGGTCGTGGTCTGCGTGCACAAATGATTATGCTCGCTCTAGCAGTATTGTTATTCTTCCCGGCTTTAGGTGCGGGTGAACTGTTTGGCAACCCGGTCACAGGTAACGTCAATCCTGTTTCCATGTCAGTCATGATTGGTGCCTTTATTTTCGGCATCGGCATGCAACTCGGTGGCGGTTGTGCATCGGGTACGCTGTATACCGTGGGTGGTGGTAGTGCACGTATGCTGGTAACACTCTTGTTCTTCTGTATCGGCTCTGTGATTGCAACCTCACACTTAGACTGGTGGTTTGCCCTGCCTCATCTGGAACCTATTTCTCTGGTACAGAGTTTAGGGGTGATGCCTGGATTACTGCTGAGCTTTGTTATTTTTGCACTGATTGCTGCGGCGACTGTTTATTTCGAAAAGAAACGTCATGGTCGTCTGGAAGTAGAACCAAGCAGTGAGCATCAAGGCTGGAAACGCTTTATTCGTGGTCCATGGCCTCTGATTTGGGGCGGGATTATTCTGACCCTGCTCAACTTTGCGACGTTGGCACTTGCAGGTCGTCCTTGGGGCGTGACTTCTGCCCTGGCAGTTTGGGGTGCAAAAGGCGCCACTTTAGTGGGTGTTGATGTAACTGCATGGGATTATTGGCAGAAAGCTGGCAATGCCAAAGCACTTACAGAGTCGTTGTGGTTTGATATTACCTCGATGATGAACTTTGGCATCATGCTCGGTGCTTTGCTGGCAGCCAGTCTGGCAGGTAAGTTTGCCCCGAATTTCAACATTCCGAAACGCTCGCTCATTGCTGCTGTTGTCGGTGGCATCATGCTCGGCTATGGTGCACGCCTGGCTTATGGCTGTAATATTGGTGCGTATTTCAGTGGCATCGCTTCAGGCAGTTTACATGGCTGGTTATGGCTGGTGTTTGCCTTTATCGGTAATGGTATTGGGGTGAAACTTCGTCCAATCTTCTTCCCGGAAGAAAAACCACAAGCTGAAAAAATTACAGGTTGTTAATCATTTAAATTAAAAAGCCCATCTTAATGATGGGCTTTTTTATCTTTAAGATTTAAAGCGCGGCTTTTAAATTACAACCATAACCCATGGTCTGCTGAACCTGACGATAAGTGGTATAGCGATCCAGAATAAAAGTATAGAAGTGATCGGCATTCGAAAAATTGTCTTTTAGATTTTCATTGGCAGCATTCGGCAATTGGATGTCATCGACCAGTTCCAGATTATAATGCCCCAAACGATACATATCGGCAAAATAAGCATTCATCATATCGCAATAGGCAATTTTACTTGGTTTTAATGCCGTACTGCTGACCAAATGACGGTTTAAAGTTTGCAGATTATTCACATCTAAAGGAAACTGGTGTGAGAAAGCAATACTTTCTAGTTTTTTAAATTTCTGAAAATCCTGAGCCAATTGGCTATTGAGTGCATCAAAACGTTGCTGCAATTCCTGCGCTGTCTGAACCTGATATTTGACTGGATCGACGACCGGTTTTTGTGGCTCTTTCGAGCATGCGGTTAATCCAATGAGCAGCGCCAATGACGTTAGCCATACCTTCATATCTATGCACTCAATCTAAATATAAACGCTTATTATGCCTGAAAGATGCCAGATGTACTGTTTAAAGTGTTTTCTCATTCATATAACGCCAGTAGCGTTTCGGTACATATTGAATATGCAGTTTCATATTGTTACGTGTCTGAATATTCACACTATTAAAATAATCTTTCCAGAGCTGATCATACAGCCATTCATCATCATCCAGTTCGATACTGAATGACTGACTGTGCCCAATCTGGATTTGCGGATCGATTGCTTCAGCATTCATCTCGACCTGATGTACCTGCTCTAAATCATAATAAATCCCGTAATTGCGCAGCTCATCATAAATCAGCCAGGATTGATCCTGATAGCGCTCCTGAAAATGTCGGGAAATAATCGGTAGAACATTAAAGTCCGGCTTAACCAGACTCAGGAATAGTCCATCCTTGACCTTTTTAAAGCGTACAAAAGCCTCCATACGGTGCTTTTCCCGTCCGACTTGCTTGGCCCATTGCGACATACCGATAACTGCATGATGACCATAATCTTTATCGACAGGTCGCTGGTTTTTAAATACATAAACCGCGAAATCAAATAGAATCTGAAACGCTGCTTCTTGTTCCGACAGAAAAGTATAGTAAAAAGTACGCAAGCTGCTGGAGGAGACTTTTTGCTTGAGCCCCTGCCAGACCCGCTGTCCATGCTCATCATTAGAGCTAACATAAATAAATTCATCAAACAGGCCATTTTGTGCTTGTGGATTGGCAGTGATGCGGGCATTCAGTTCCTTAAACTCAAAAGCCCGAAATACACAACTGAGCAAGCCGGTCATGCTGCCATCAAAACAGTAACAGGCCATCAGAATGCCAGTCCAAGCTGTGGTGAAAGCTGCTGCTGATATTTAGATTGGCCAGACTGTAAAATTTGCTGACGGATCTGATGCGATTGCTGATCTTTCTTAAATTTTGGCGTATCAGCACAGCGGATAAAATGCTGTGCGCGGTTATATGCCACACCCATGCGTTTTAGCTGATCGATATGAATCTGACCAAAACGGCGTGCCTGTACAATTTTTTTGGCCGAACGTACCCCAATACCCGGTACACGCAAAATTATTTTATAGTCGGCACGGTTAATATCAACTGGAAAAGCTTCAGGATGTCGCAAGGCCCAGCTGAGTTTGGGATCAATATCCAGATCCAGATTCGGATGCTGGTCATCGACAATTTCATCGGCAGAAAATTCATAAAAACGCATTAACCAGTCGGATTGATATAGACGGTTTTCTCTTAACAAAGGCGGCGCTGAACCAACAGCCGGTAAGGCTTTTTCTTCAGGGTTAATCGGAATATAGCCGGAAAAATACACCCGTTTCAGCTTAAATTCCTTGTAATGCCGATCGGCCATTAAAATAATGTCTTGGTCAGTTTCGCTATGTGCGCCTACCACCATCTGTGTGGTTTGTCCGGCAGGTACAAATTTTGGCACCGATTTAATCAATTTGCGTTCATCTTTGAGCTGGATCAGTCGATCCCGCACAATCCCCAAATCTTTTTGTACTTCGGCATGGGTTTTTTCAGGCGCAAATTTCTGTAATCCGGCTTCAGTCGGCATTTCCAGATTAATACTCATGCGGTCTACGTATAGTCCGGCTTCGGTAATGATTTCCTGAGATGCACCCGGAATGGTTTTCAAATGAATATAGCCATTAAAGTTTTCTTCCAGTCGCAGTTTTTTCACCACCTGTAGCATCCGCTCCATGGTGTGATCCGCCGATTTGAAAATGCCCGAGCTTAAAAACAGACCTTCAATATAATTACGGCGGTAAAAGTTCATGGTCAAATCCACCACTTCCTGCACGGTAAATGCTGCTCGCTTGACGTCATTGGAACGGCGCGAAACACAATAAGAGCAATCAAAAATACAGACATTGGAAAATAGAATTTTCAGCAAGGAAACGCAGCGGCCATCTTCGGTATAGCTATGACAAATACCATTGCCGGTATTTCCTACCCCTTTGTCTTTATTTTTACGATTACTTCCACTGGATGAACAGGACACATCATACTTGGCAGCATCGGCTAAAATTTGCAGTTTTTCACGGATACCATCAGACATGAGCTCAGAAAGATTTGACCAAAATGTTATTATAAAGTCTTCAATTGCAGCGCTATAGTTGATCTGTCTGGCTAGCGACATAGCGTGTCGTGAGAAATGTAAATGACAGCTAAGCAAAGTTTAAGTATTTCAAAATAAAATAACCAATATGATTTGCTTAATTTTGAACTCAAGGGCAAAGTAAAAACATAACAAGGAGCAAATCTATGTCTTTATTAGAAAATCTCGGAATTAAACATCCTATTTTCTTGGCGCCGATGGCAGGTGTCTCTACAGCTGAACTTGCAGCTGAAGTGTCCAATCAAGGCGGCTTGGGTTCACTCGGTTTGGGAGCCAGCAGTATCGAGGCAGCACGACAACAGATTTTAAAAACTCAGGAATTGACAGACTGCCCTTTTCAGGTGAATTTTTTCTGTCATGACAGTGTGCCCCTAGATAAAGCTGTCGCGCAGGCATGGATCGCACAGTTTAAAAATAAATTTATTGAATATGGGGCGCAGCCACCCGAGCATTTAAACTGTATTTATCCGAGCTTTAAAGACAATGATGACTTCCTGAATCTGGTGCTGAAAACCAAACCACGGGCGGTCAGTTTTCATTTTGGCATTCCGCATCCGCATCAGATTCAAGCCTTAAAACAGGCAGGAATTTTAACCATGGTTTCTGCGACCAATTTTGCCGAAGCCAAAGCCATTGAAGCTGCCGGAATTGATATTATTATTGCCCAAGGTATTGAAGCCGGTGGTCATCGTGGAATTTTCAGTACCAAATTCGATGCTTCGGTCAAAACCTCTAATCTGGTGAAACTGATCAAACAGCATTGTTCCCTGCCGATTGTGGCCGCAGGCGGGATTATGGACGGCCAACAGGCAAGACAAATGCTGGATTTCGGTGCCGATGCCGTGCAACTTGGCACTGCATTTGTACAGTGCAAATCATCCAATGCCAACGAGGCCTATCGTAAAGCCCTGCTTTCCAAGCCACTCACTCAAGTCAGTGCCAGTATTTCCGGTCGCCCTGCTCGCGGAATCATCAACCACTGGCATATGGACGTCGACACACCAGAACGTCTGGATGTGCCGGCTTATCCTTATACCTATGATCTGGCCAAGCAATTACATGCTGCTGCAGCCAAACAAGACGATCAGGGTTATGGCGCGTTCTGGGCAGGCTCAAATGTGGCACAAATTCGTGAAATGGAAGCGTCTGATCTGATCAATCAGCTGGTGCTGGAAATGAAACATCTCTAAAATTTATCAGCATAAAAAACCTCTCTAATTAGAGAGGTTTTTTATTCAGTCGGACTTAGCGGGTAAGTCGATGCCAGGCATCTTTGACTGCAAACTTGGCTTCTTCCCAATTTAAGCGGGATTCACCTTTCACCTGTTCCCACTTGGTCCGTAGTTCAGGTTCCGCATGATCAAAATCTGTATCACGATCATACATGGCACGGTTTTCATAACCTACGCGATAAGCGCCGCGATAGTCACGATCATAGTCTAGATCGCTGTAGGTATTCCGCGTTTCATTAAAATACGGGCGATTATGATACTCATCGCGCCAGTAATTATCTTCGGCAATCAACTGGTCGGGATGCTGATAATTATCTGCCTCACTTCGAACTTCTGGATGCTGGTAGTTATCTGCCTGTTTTTGGCGATCTGATGTTGCAATATCATTACCGGCAATGCCACCAACCACACCACCGATAATGCCGCCCACCACTGCACCTGGAGGACCACCGACCAGACCTGCAACGGCCCCTACAGCAGCACCACCTACTGTACCCGCACCGGTCGCGGCCAGATTATCTTTGCCTTCATTCATATCTGGCACATTCGGATTATCTTTTTCAGGAGTATTTAAATCCGGACGTGCATTGGCATCAGTAGGATCTATATTTAAGCCTTCGCTGCGTTCTTGTGGCAATTCCGTTGACGTTTTATGGCTAAATTCTGTGACTGGACGATTGGTATTTGTCATTACAGATCTCCCTTGGTGATGACTACAAACAAGAAGGATCACCTCCTGTTCATATTAGATGAATCCATCATAGAACAAGTTTAAGTAAGCAATGTCCAAGTCCTGTCCGGTTTAAGTCAACAAAATGTTGTGCTATGTATTTGACAGGCTGAAGTGTAAACAGCGTGCTAAAATCGACGCGCTCAAGATAAAAAAGGTAGTATTTCTACACAAAACATATTTCTTGATTACCTCCTACTAGCCTGCCATCATTTGGTCTCTAATAAATTGACCTGTTCGACCTGAACATCACTCATGGTTGAGCCATGTTCAAGTAAAGTATTAAAATAATCTTCTACTACACGATATTGATCAGCTGTATTTTCTACCTGATACATGCCCTGACGAAACTCGTTGCTTGAACGCAGACCTTTGGTATACCAGGCAATATGTTTCCGGGAAATTCGGCAACCGGAATACTCGCCATAAAACTCATATAGCTCAGCCAAATGTCCCAATAGAACATCCTTAACTTCTGTAATACTCGGCGCATCCAGATATTGGCCAGTTTTTAAATAATGGGCAATTTCACGAAAAATCCAGGGACGACCTTGTGCTGCACGTCCGATCATGATGGCATCTGCACCGGTATAATCCAGTACATATTTGGCTTTTTCAGGACTGTCGATATCTCCGTTGGCAATCACGGGAATATTCAACATGTCTTTTACATCTTTAATGAGTGAATAGCGGGCGGTATTTAAATACATATCTTCACGGGTACGGCCATGTAAAGCCAGCGCCGCAATTCCGGCATCTTCCGCACGTTTTGCCACCCGCATGATATTTTCATGACCATTTAAATACCCCAGACGGGTTTTTAAAGTTACCGGCACATCGACCGCAGCCACGACGGTATCCAAGATACGGGCAACTAAATCTTCATCCTGTAGCAAGGCTGAACCGGCTAATCGATTGCAGACCTTTTTGGCTGGACAGCCCATATTAATATCAACAATTTGTGCACCATTGGCCACCTGATAACGCGCAGCCTCAGCCAGATCTTGTGGATCTGAACCGGCAATCTGGGCTGAGATAGGTGCCAGCTCCCCATCAAAATTGGCACGGTAGAGACTTTTTTTGCTCATACGCAAAGTTTTGTCTGAGGTCATCATTTCACTGACCGCATGACCTGCACCAAAATACTTGCACAAGGTTCTAAACGGACGGTCAGTCACACCTGCCATGGGGGCCACCCAAAGCTTCCTATCTATTGATCTTCCAAACAATTCTTTAATTACATTGTTTTTGCTCAAAATCTTTAACCTCGTTTAACTTCGTTTAGTCGCTCCGTATTGACTTTTAGTGCCCTTTGATTGCACCCTACTTGCACCCTCATATTTTAATGGTGCAAATTCATGGGCACGGTCACTAAGCGACAAACAAAAGACGGCACAACCCGGTATAGAGCTCAAGTCCGTGTACAACGTCAAGGCTATCCTGAATTTAAGCAATCCAAGACCTTCAGCAAGAAGTCATTAGCTGAGGACTGGATCAAACGCACAGAAGCAGAAATCGAATTGCACCCTGAAAAAATGTTGAATCCGGCGGTGCAAATAAAGCACAAAACGCTTAGGGAATTCATTTTTCAGTATTTGGAAGAAGCGGACAGCTTTGCCAGAACAAAAACTGGAGCACTACAGCACATCGCTAGTTTAGATATTTCTGAGAAGAATATCTATTCTTTAACACGACAAGACTTTTCTGATTACGCAATTATGCGAAGAAAAGGCGATCCAATGAAAGGTACTGATGGTGTAGCACCCGCAACCATATTAAAAGATCTGAGTCATATCAAGGCTGTAATCGTTCATGCAGAGTTTGTATGGGGCGAACCTTTAGAGACTGTAATAATTGAATTTGAAAAAGCCATGATCGGCCTTCAGAAGTCGCGGATCGTGACCAGATCCAAACAGCGTGACCGCTTGCCTACGGCGGAAGAACTTCAAATGCTGACCAACTATTTCTATAAAAGCTGGAAACGGGTCAAGAACTCAACGCCGATGCATCTGATTATGTGGTTTGCACTCTACACTGCCCGCCGTGAAGATGAGCTGTGTTCATTGCGCCTGGATGATTACGATGATCTGAATAGTCAGTGGTTAGTCAGAGATGCTAAAAATCCGAATGGATCCTTGGGTAATCATAAGTATGCTCACATGGAACCAAGAGCCATCAATATGATTGATGAGTTTATGAAGCCAGAAGTCCGGGATCGAATGCTTGCCTTGGGATATGACAAGAATATTTTAATTCCAGTGAATACCCGTACCGTGTCTACATACTTTACCCGGGCGTGTAATGCATGTGGTATTAGTGATTTAAGATTCCATGATTTACGCCATGAGGCTGCAACACGTTATGCAGAAGATGGCTTTACCATTCCCCAGTTGCAGACTATTACCCTTCATGAGTCATGGAATACCTTGAAGCGATATGTGAATCTTAAAAAACGTGGCATTCGATTGGAATTTGAGGAAGCAATCCGTGTTGCAGAAGATAACTATAATAGTTATTACAAGGAATGGAGTAAGAAACAGCGCTACATGGCATTGGTTGATAAGAGTGATGCTTTTGAAGATGAGGGCGTAATTAATGTTGAATTTGATTTCATCAAAAAACATTTAGATCTGTTTATTGAGATCCATCAGAACAATAAATATTTTAAACGTCTGCATGTGAATAAGTTGAATAGTAATAATCCATTCGCCTGGGATAATTCTAATAGTCGATTTGTGGCTCATGATATTCAATTAGCTTGGGAAGACTGGTTTACTGAGAATGGAAAGGTAGATTGGGATGAATTACCGGAAGGAAGTACGCATTTTGGAATTAGGGATCTTACCCTGGTGAAGAAACTTAAAACTCGTACTTATGTGTGGGAAGCATCTATTCAAGGCTGGATAGATAGTTTTGGACAGTATTTGATTGATGATAAGCATGTCGAGAAATAAAAATGATGCAGGATTGGGCTGATATTGTAGATGGGTGGAAGGAGTGATGAGTATATCAAAACTGGCATCTACAGTAATTTTAGCAACATCGCTTGCTACGATACTTCTTTTTACGTTTATTTTTTACCTATATGGCGGGGAGCGCAGTGTACTAGAAGATGCTCTATCAGTGACTGCTAGTTTCTTTGGTGGAATTGCAACTCTCGTGGCTGCTTATATTGCTACGCAATTATTTAATGATTGGAGGGTGGTTAAGCAATATGAAATTAAGCTAGATTATGTGCTCACTATTAAAAAGCAAACAAAAGAACTGATAAGTTTCATAAACTCCAATCGACGCAACTTTGTTGAGTATAAATTTAAAATTAAAAGCCCTAATTTAACAATGCAGGATTTTAATGTGCTTCTGAATGAAATACATGAGATTGAAAGTGAGGTGGTTTTAAGATTAAACCTTATAGGTATTGAAATGAATGAGCTATATTTTTTAAAAACTAAAAATCCGCAAGACCCTATGGCTGTCGAATTAGCGGGAAAAATTAAGTATTTTGGTAAGATTGGGGTTAATAAAGATAACTATCATAATGTTTGGGAAAAAAGACTGACGACTCTTGTTTTTGATGAGTATTTTCAATACCTCACAGATGATTTAACAAGTTTTGTGTATGACAATATCATGACCTGGTATCTTGATGACTTGATACCAGATGTTAATTAACCCCCACTTAAAGAGCCTTCACACAAATCCCCACATTCACATTCGTCGTAATTGAATGAGTTGTGTAAGCCCTCACCTGAGGGCCTTCACAATTGCACCATGACGTGCCTTACAATCGTTATATTTAGCAACCACATCGATAGACCAGACCAAAGCAACCTTACCCTGCCCTGATTCCAGTTTTTGCAAATCAGGACAAGGCTCAAGGAGGTTTGCTGGCACCACTGGCGATAAGTGAGTTGAGTTGCTGCAGGCCGTCATCATCAAAGCAATGGTTGAGATACACAGGACGATCAATGATCTTTTGCACTTCACGTGTAACTGCTTCGACCTGCACACGCTGCTTTGATTTTGTTGATTCATAATCCGCACTCATCTGGTTAATTTGATTTTGTTTTTCAGTTAGAGCCTTGAGATGCTTCTGTTCAATTTCTTGAATTTTGGCTGTGCATTGCTCACTGGCTTTGCGTAGCTTCCCGCTTAAGTGGTTGGTATAGACAATTTGCCCGAGCCATAAAACAAAAAAGACCGCAATTGCGATCCAGTGTTTATATTGCCATAATAGATTTAGAGTCATTTTAAAAATAACTCCATTTCAATTTTCCTGCGATTCACCAGACCTTGCAGGCGTTTGCCACGAGCATTTACCCATAAGCCAAATTGATCAGCTGCCGCCTTATAATTTTTCTCATTCAGCCTTTTGACCAAAGTGGATTCTTCAAATGCGGTAGGTCCAATGTTATAGGCCAATGAAACCAAGGCATCAAACTGATTCTGATTGATCGGAACATTGACTGCGCTATTGACGGTTTGCTCGAATTTTTTCAAGTCATGTTGCATGTAGCTTTTGGCTTGTTCCAGTGTGCAGGTATCCCCTTTTTTGACACGAATACCATTTGGGTATTTTGTGGTGCCATAACCAATGGTCCATACACCCACGCCATCATCGTAAGCATTGAGCCGTAGGCTTTCAAAATTACGGATCAGATCAATACCACTTGGGCTGATATGCATTTCATCCGTAGCGATACCCAGCATACTGGTGACATCATCGTAAGCGGTTGCAATCAGTTTGTCAGCAGCATCAACCTGTTTCTGGGTGAGTTTGCCACCGCTAATCTTTCGCAAGAAATCAAAAATATGTTTCATGGGTTGTCACCATCTTTATCTGTATTAAAAAATTTAGGACGTGCACCACCCTTACCCCAAATATAGAGTTGTCGGGTAAAGAGTGCGAATAAAATACTTACTGTAGTGTAAAAAAGGGTTCCGGCCGGACTTGGCGAATACTCATCTTTAACAAAAAGTGCTGCCCCAAAAAGGATCGACAACACCAATAGAAAATCGATGTGTTTTGGGAGTTGAATTTTTGGATGAAATGCCATGATTGCAAATGAAACTATAAATAATACCAACGCTGTTTTACTTATGATTAGCAGCATCTTCATTCTCCTTTTTGACTAAACCAAGAACTCTTGATCGAGCCAAACTCAGCAATGCTTCAGCTGTACTCTTACCAGCAGCGCCCAGAATGAAACCAAATAGCTCTGGATAGTTACCACTAGCAAGAAATAAACTTGCCGGTTTAGCAAAGACCACACATAAAATGAAGCCAGCAAAGAATCCTATCCAGCGATCCCGAGTCGGCTCCTTGCTTAATAGAAAGCCAAAAGTCGCACCCAGCACACCCGTAAAAAGGATGTGTGAATGGTTCTTTATGCTTTCCAATACTTGACTAAGAAAGTCCATATACATCCCCTTTAGCCATACATCCCCTTAAATTATTGACATTAAAAAAGCACCCGAAGGTGCTGTTATTTTGTTGATCGTTAAACTTCTACTTGTGAATGCTGCCCTGTTGGTGCTGGCCGCAAAATGATTTGGTTTGCAATAAATACCCGGGCACCTAAATTGTAGGCTGTACCAGAAGTACAAAGTACAGGACCAGAGCCTCCATCGATCTGCACCCGGTATTCTGGGTGCTTCACTGAAGTGATGGTACCGATGTATTCAGCATGGGTCGGACTAAGCAGCTTGCGCAGTTCAAATAAAGGATTAGTCACGGCTGATACGCTCCACGGTAATGGTTTCATTCACCTTTTCATGCGAAAAACTTCCACTCACCCCATCAATCACACCCCACCACTGGCCATTAAAGGCAATCGTTTTACCAGGTCGCATCTCGCCAATTTCCTGACTGACCGGAATATCCGAGAAAGTGTGCAGCTCCTGAATATTGGCTTTGACCAGTTCATTTTTGCCGAAACTCGCACCCGATACCACATTAAACAATGGACCAGTGACCGTCTCTAACGGTACATCACCCGAAGTGCCGCGCTGCTGTACTTTCAGACTTTCGCCACTTCGACTATTCACTACGGTGATGGCATTAAAGTCAGCAATGTATTCATCGTTCTTCTTGATGTTTTGCTGCATCACCAGGCTTTCAGACAACAGGATGTCGTAATCATCCACTGTCATCGTATCCCAGTAGCCTTTCTGGTACCGGGGTAGGATGGTCAGTGTATTCCCTGCTTTCTGGCTATAGATAAAGCCACCACCTGCATCAACTACTTGCTTTATTGCATCAATGGGTGCTAGTTCTGCATAACTCAGGCTTTCAATCGGTACAATCCAGCCCAGTTCATCAATCAGCTTCCAGTCCAGGTCAGTACCACCATTCGCTCGATCCAATTCCGCTTGAACCAGCTGCACAGAAGTGCGTTCGTTATCCTGAATAAATGAACGTGGAGCTGCGTATTTATTCGAGTTCAAGGCAGTAAGACTTCTCCCGGGATAAGTGTAGAGAACACTGGCAAAGCGTCGGGTCTCCTCTGGATCTTCGAGCAGAATATGGTGCTCAAATCCATTGATCATGATCTTAAGGATAACAGGCTGACCATTGATTGGTTGCAGCTTGTCTTTTTCCGTATGTGCCACAGTAATGGAATAGGTCCAGCACCATTGCGACCGACTGGTACTATAGGTGCCATCCATGACTTTAATCTTCTCGCCGGTATCTAATCGCTCGGCTATTAGTGTATTCACGATATACCACCAGTTTCTTTTCGGCAGTGCTGGGATACAGTCATCTGCGCCAAAATTTAAAACAACATTGTGTGAATCATTCTCATGACATAGGCAGATAAAATTGAGATCTGTGCTGCCTTCATATTTAGGTATTTCAGGCTTTGGCAAAGGTTGAACCGGATGCTTGCGATAATGAATCGCTTTGGCCTGATCCCAAGGCAAATCCGACTTGGTGACAATCTCAAGACTTTTATCCCATTCAAATGAGAAGCGGTGTTCAAAGACTTGAGCTACGTCATGTGAATAGGTCAAGGTCTTACGCTTGCGGATCATCTCCTGCCAGACTGTTTGCCGGTTATGACGCAGTTTGATTGTTTCTTCATGCAAGTAGCGCTGATGGATAAAGCGCTTATCACCTTCTTCCCAAACCACATACGCATCCAAACTTAAACCGGTTGCTTGCTCATGAAAGGATCTAATCGCCCGGGTTAATGACCCTGCCTGCTCATACTGGATATTTTCCTGATTAGAAATTACCAAGCCTTGCTCATAAAAAAGAGCCTCATTCGAGACTCTTAATACTGGTTTGGCCCACGGTATTTCTGTGGTGCTCAGGCATGCAATCGCTTTCTGATATCGCATATCAAAACCATAAGACACACCAACCAGATGATTGATATCAAATAGCGCTTCAATTTCAAATGAAAACCCAATATCCAATACCGTATCAATAGTGCACAGGTTTTCAACAAATACGGCTTCGATATCAAAACTAAAACTGGTATCTAAAACAGTATCGATCAGACCAACAGCGTCAGTGTTTTCACTAAATACAGCAACCACATCAAAGCTGAATTCAGTGTCGAGTACCGTGTCTATGACTGCAGTATTTACACCACTATCCGCATAGACTGCAGTGACCTCAAATGCAAACTCAGTATCAAGCACTGTATCGATTACAGCTGAAACGTCATCACCGAAATTGAGATTAGTCGAACCGTCGGCTAGATGCTCAAAGTTCAGAATAATATTATGGCTATCAGTATTATCAGGCTTAAAGTTTAAGTTTAGGTTGTGAGCATCAACGGTGCCGAGCTTATTTTTAAAATCCACATGAGCACCCTTTTATTTTAAGGTCTGAGTTTTATCGAAGTGATGGATAGTGTGCCACCCAATGCAAGATTGGTATTCGCCAAGCTAATATCGGTACCTACGGTCAGATCGGCAGCCACTTCGCCAGCACCGTTAAAAATACGTGCCCATGTAGTGGTTCCTGCTTTGATTACGGTAGCGGTATCAGTTGGTTGTAGCTCCACATAACTGGCGGTAATTTCTTTAATGCATGGCTCGGGAAATGTTAGTGTTACCAAGGCATTATTTTGATCTGCAGTAATAGCAGGACTGGAAGGCTGCACACCCTCATAAAAAATAACGGCAGCACTTTGACTGCCGCTATCCATGAAATTTGCAAAGGCTTGAATCATGGCAAGCTGTGCGTTGATTGATGTTTTGCTCATTTAGGCACCACATTGTCTTGAATGACTGCATTGAATTGAGTAGCTGGATGGTGGGCAACAATAAAAAAACGTATTTTCATTAACTGTGAGAATCTATAATTTCCCGCGCTATCTGTTGCAATATCAGCAACCAATAAGCCACTTAGTTTTTCAAAAAGTCGAACTCGGCATGGGATACCCCCTCCCACCTCCTTAATTGTGCCACGGATTTCCAAGCCGACGCCCGATGACCTTGTTGCCGTCGATCCTGTGAGAGCTAAAATAGGCTTAAAATTATTCATAAATCCCCCACTTTAATTACAATTTCACCAAAATTGCTGCTCTCAACTTCCACAAGATGCGCTATAAAAATTTCATTATTTTTTGTGAAAAGCACCTTATGTGGAATTGGCTCAACCCTATAAACCCAATGAATGAGTGGCAATCTTCCTCGAAATATATTTTCATTAATAAAAACTGGTGAGAAGAGCACGTCATCTGTAGCTACTGCTAAATAGTTTGCGGCACCAGAGCTAAGGGCTCCTTGCCCTTTAATGCTTAATGCCTCGCAGTTTGCCTCGGCAGGCTTAGCTTCTTGCAAATAATTACGTTGCAAAAGCAACTTTGCATTTACCCCATTTGATACACCGCCCGTGTATGATCCTCTATACGCAGTATTCCCGACCCCGATCGAACGGTATGTGGATATTAAAAAATTGTTACTAATATCAGCCACTAGAACTCGCTCAAAACACCCAAAGCCATAAAGTATGGCATGGTTTCGCGACTGCACATGGCTGGGCAGGATATAAAAGAAATCACCATTCCCTACTAATAACCATTGCTTAATACTGGTCGTTGGTGGTGATGAATCACCTGAGTTGATTGCATTGCTTGCATAATACCATTTTGACCAACCATTAATAGCTGATGATCCAGTACCTACACCAATCCAATTCTTGTTTGGATTTACAGCGTCAAATGGTGCTTGCACACCCAACATCGTATCAATATCAGTCATATCTTCTACAATGCCGACTTTTGCATATTTCGCATAATTTGCTGTATACGCAGGATCAAGCTCATCGACAACACGTAAAAATGGTCGGCTTGGTAATAACGTATTTTTGGATCGGTATGCCCCTTTTCCACCTGTTGCACTTGTACTACTAAAAGGTTTTTCCCATCCCAGTGAAGGTAATGATGCTGTGATTGTACCTGTGGCAGTAGTTGCACTCGGCCCTGCTGCAAGCTCAAACGTGACACTTTGTGTATTTGGCACAGTTAAAATTCGATGCTCACCATTAAACTCTGACTGGTTTGCTCCTGTGATTTTAATCACTTGATACTGCATTAAATTATGAGCTGAGCTGAACAATGCCGTGACTGTGGTGCCTGTCGCTGTAAGTGATGACACTGTGCCAATATTGATACCATTTATCAGGCAGGCATCTAGCACATTAATCATCGAGCCATAAGCATTTTGCAGTTGTGGTGCATTGTTATTGGTATGCACATAAAATTTGATATCTGTACTTGCGACCATTTTTATTTATCCATAAAAAAGACCGCATAAAGCGGCCATATTTGATTGAAATTTTAAACAACCCGATCAATATCACCACGCAGCATGATCTGGAACTGATCCGAAATAACAGTAGGCTCGGATTGCTTCACGGTGCGAATTACCCAGACTGGAAAGTTTGCAGCCACGGTGTTGAAGCGCAGGACGTTACCATTTGCCCAGCCAGCCCCCCAGCCTTCCTTTTTAATTATGAAGTATGGCACACCTGTTACCGGGTTAATCGGTGCATAGTCTGCATTGGTTGTACCAGTACCAATCTGGCCGGAATACTCACCAACGCAGCGGAATGACTGCGCATCGGTGAAGATCAATGCCCAGCGTTCTTGAATAGCGCCTTTATTGGTGACCTGAAGTGGATAAAGTGAGTCGTTATAGTTGGCTAGAATTCCTGAAATTGGTTCATCTGCCCAGGCATTACTCCACGAACCTTGCACAAACTTGCGTGTGTAACGCGCCTGCATGTCACCAATTACCAAAGCAGAACCAATTATAGTATCGACAGCATCATAGTTATGCGTTAAAGGCTTGGTGAACGTCAGCTGGCCATTGATCTGCACATCACGAATCAAACCCATATCCTGATAGCGGTATTTGACTGTGAGTGGTGCAACCAGATTACCTAGGACGAAGTCACCGCCCAATGTTACGCGGCCATAGTCATAATCGACTGTGTACAAATCGAAAGCGACTTTCGTTCCGTTGGTATCTTCAAGTTCAGCCCATGAAATACGCTGGTCACTCAGATCGTATGTAGTTCCAGCAATCGCACTTGGCAGCTCTTGCGCTTTGCTTGAACTGACGATTCCAATACCGCCAACCCGGAAGATTGGCACCCGACCATCGATCGGCAAGCGTGTAGCAGACAGACCTAGAATTTCAGAATCTAGCGGAATGTAGGTGTAAGCCACTGCGTTATAGCGTACGGATGAAGCATCCACCCAGACTGGAACATTGATATATCGTCCATCTAAGTCATCATATTCAAGCAGCGGGTCATACCAGTCCTTGGCCTCAATCTCTGCTCGATTGGCCTCAGTGATTTTGGTTTTGGTGTAGAAGTAAATCGTCACAAAGCCATTATCCCAATTGACCTGACCATGCGCCCGGCTGGTTTCGATCACCCCATTTTCATCAGCCGTTAATGTGAGCTGACCAAATTCAATGGTACCCACAACCACAGTTAAGGATTGTGGCCGGATCGGAATGATTGGTGTTCTAAAGCTGATCTTATTGATTGGCGGTAGATCGGTTGTGGTAATCAAGGACTCCAGTGTTAATGAGTTGGTTTGCCCTGGTGTCCATGAGCTCAGTTCAATTTCACCAGTGCCAAGGCGAATTAAACCCGATTGAATACCACTACCATTGCTCGGATTGATATCACGATAAATCAAACCATCTCGATCAATGAAGGTGCTGTCGCCGAGTTTAAAGCGCACCGATCCGGATAAAATCTGCTCACTAAAGCCATAGGTGAGATCAAATTTCATTGCATCTGCTTGCACAGTTTCGGTTGAGCTATTGGTACCCGATGTATCTCGATAATGCGCCTTAATCCCAGTAGTTTCGCTATAGGCTTTATATGTTGTACTTGAAAGCACCACATTACTTGGTTGCGACTGATAAATTGTCATAATTTCACCTATTATGCTGAAACATAGCCAACCCACGGGTTGACTTGCATTTTGTATTGCGTTACAGCGGTTCCGGTTACTGATGGGATTGCTGATGAGGACCCAGAACTGCTACTAGAGTCAATTTTAACGGTCGCGGCAGTTGCACTATTTACCACTGGCTTAACCTCCTCTTTTTCATAGAAGTAGCCTGTAACGACACTTGGGGTCATCACCACAGCACCAGTTGTGTAATTGATTGTGCCCTGTGTTGTACCAAAGCCGTCCTTCAGGTTCCCAAGACCATCATCCACAACAACCAGTGTGACTTGATCGCCTAGATTTGAAGTTAATGGAATCTCTAGCATCACAGAGTTTGGCTGCAATTCATTGCCGGTTCCTACGGTAAAATTGATCTGTTGACTTGCGTTTGGAATAACTGGCGGTACCGCCTGCTCTTTCTTGTCTCCATAATCGTAAGTGATGGTAAACACCACACCTTTTTGCGGTAACTCATTTGGAATGATTTCACCAATACCCAGAGCACTATTCACAAAACCAGTTGCATCACCAGTTAAATTTCCCATTGCATTCGATGTTGCTGACTTGACCACACCATTTAGCATCCAGCTGATCGTCAGGCTATTTGCTGCCACTGCCTGATGATCCAGTTCAAATGGAATTTTTGCAGGCAGCACAGGTAAATCAGCTCGTTGATAGGTTGCAATCGGTGTCCCCCAGTTCAGCAGGATCGGCGTATCCACATCCGGCAAGGCACCTGTGGTGAGTAACCATGACCCAGTTTCATAGCTGATCATGCCTGAACCAAAAGATGGACTGGCAGCCTTTAACTGGCCTGAACCATCATCTTTAAGCTCATAGAACTTACCCTGCGACATGTATGAAATCGAAAGTGCACCAGGTGCAGGAATTGGAATTAAAACTCCGGTCCAGTTGGTGCTTTGGTTATTTTGAGTCACCGGAATGGCATGACTCTGGTAATACTGATTCGGTGCAGCTGCTGGTTTAAAAGTAATATTCAGACTTACAGTTCCAGCCGGTGCTGCTGCAGTCCACTGAATCAAACCACGCTGATAATCAATCGTGCCAACCTGAGTGCCTTGAGTATTTTTAAGCAATCCACCCTGATCAGTGATCTGCTGCCCTTGTAATGTAAACGCCACGCTAGATGGAATCACCGCAGAACCGATATACAGGTTTTGGCTGACACCAATCACCATATTTGGATAATTAACAGTAATGGTGCCTTCATTGCCTGCGACCAGCACCACACTTTCACCGGCAGCGTTCACATCAATGATCGGGGTTTCAGTCTGGGCAGATGGGATGAGTTGAGCAAAGATACTTTTGGCATTTACCGTGAATTCACCCACATTGGCTTCAGAAGCCAACGCAGTCGATGAGTAATACAGACCAGTATCCGCAACAATGGTATCGCGGATGATGGTTTTGGATTTTTCACCGTTGTACCATTGGCGTGCTGATAATCCGACAAAGTCAACCTCAAGAGCATCATTCAAGGAATACGTGGCAACCTTGTATTCAACATTTTTACCATCGATGA
The DNA here is from genome assembly GCF_013418175.1 of Acinetobacter sp. YH12200. NCBI lineage: Bacteria > Pseudomonadati > Pseudomonadota > Gammaproteobacteria > Moraxellales > Moraxellaceae > Acinetobacter > Acinetobacter sp. YH12200. The sequence goes on along the minus strand of NZ_VPCO01000014.1, from coordinate 70,662 downwards.
CCATGATTGCAGTACGGGTTTCAACCTTGGTAATCCGTACATACTGCTCACGCTCTAAGGCCTTACCTTCATCACTAATCAGAACAATCGTGTCGCCCACCGATGCTTCAACTTCTTGTGGCCACATTGCAGTTTGAAGCGATGACATGCCCTGCCAATGCGTGTCTAGTGGTGTACCGGCAATCTGACCACCTTTGGCCAAGTAGTTTTCCACCCGGTTTTGAGCAGACTGGCGTTCATCAGTCCAGTTCTTGGTGCTAAAAAGCAATGCTGATACGTTTGGATCCGCAGGCAACTCAGACACAAAAACCGTGGCACCCATCAATAGATCGGTATCTTCTGTGGTAACTGCAGGAAAGACCTTGCGCATGGAGACATCACCCATGGTCCGATCCATCTCAGACACATCATTGAACAGGTTGTTGCTAATGCCATCCTGGACTACTACACCTGAGTATTTACCACCGCCATCCAAGTTATCCGTCAAGCGTTCAGACTTGTAGATCACTAAATCTTTGGTTTCAATCGCCATCGTTCAACTCCGTAAAGCGCAAGGTCACATTAAAATAATCATCCAGTGATACCGCTGGAATTCCTTTTACCGGTGCAGCTTCTAAAGCCCCATCCTGGTGATTGAATTTGACTTTGAATTGTCGGTTGTCATGCGGCTGTTCAAACTGCAGTCTGAAATTTTCACCTTGCAGCCTGGACCATTCCAAAACAGTCCGTAGTTCACGCAACCTGATCCAGCCCATCTGCGGATCTGCCGGTTGTAAGGTAATTGGCCGGCCAGATTTCTTTTTGCCTTCCTGAATATGCAAAGTTCCATCCATGGCATAGGCCTGATTCTGTTCAATAGCCTTCCATGAAAATTCATCAGGCCATAAAAAACCGTCCTCTAATGGGACGGTTTCGGATGTTGCTAAGCGAATTAGTTTCATGTTGATTTCGCTATACCTTTTAATTGGTTTACCAAACTGGTCATCACATCCTTTTGGCTTGCATCGCCTGTCAGGGATAGGGTTTGACCTCCGAATTGAATGTTGTAATTCACACTATCACCACCCTTACCATAATCTTTAGTTGATGGCACAGAAGGAATAGACGGCGCATAGTCATTCAGGTTGGAACCGGTTGAAGCCACATTGATACTGCGCATCAACTCATTAATCTTATTGGTGCCGTGCTGAGTGGTAATGCCCTTGGCTGCTGCATTATCAAATGCTTGACGAATCATGGTATCCATTCCACCAATACCACTATTGCCATAACTGGCCATCTTGGCATCACGATCAGCTTCCATGGCTTGTGACCAGATATTGCCAGCCAGTTTTTTGGCTTGTGCATCGTCATATCCCTCCGACTTCAGCATAGCAATAACGTCATTCTTGTTATAAGAATCGTAGTCATCAAGACTACCAAGCGCCTTGCTTTGCTGCTTCATGGCCTTATCAAAATCGCCTTTGGCCTTGTTGACTGCATCAGCCCAGGCTTCAGAGGTTGTTTTAGCTTCCTCTCTTCCTACTTGGCCAGCATGACGGTAGCCATCCGCAATACCACGTGCAGAATCTTTAACACGGTGATTGGATTTCTCCCATTCATCCATGGATTTGATCGCAGTTTTCCCAGTCTCATCTACCTGAACCTCTAAATCCAAAGCTGAGGCTTGAGATCTAGTAAAACCATCCACGATACCGCCATTGGCTTGAATGGCTACATCGGCATATTTCCTGAATGCTTGCTGAAGTTGATCAGTTGAAGCCTGACCACTTTTAAGCAAAACCTCATATGCCGCTTTATATTCAGCAGCCATTATTTTGGCTTCATCACGAGACCGCAAACCAAATATCGAAAAGGCCTCATTTACAGAGTTGACGCCTGCTGTCATCTCATCAAGTTGGCGATTAATATTGAATGCCTGAGCTTCCACTTGCTGCAAAAGCCCATTCACTACAGTTTCACCAAGCTCACTCTTAAGGCTGTTGATTTGGCTTCGGATAGCACCAAGTTGCTGAATAGTTTCAGCACCATTGACTGCCTTGCTGATCGATTGGTTGAGTGCAAAAGCGGTATCAAGACCTTGGCGCTTTAGTTCATCAAGACTACCAATAATGGTTTGAATATCATTTATTAGTGATCTTGATGCTGCCGACCCTTTTCCTTGGAGTTGCTCGAAACTATATCCGGTACGCTCCACAGCCAAGATCATTGCTTGTTCAGCAATGAGTGCCATCTTCTGAGCTTCAAAAGAAGTACCAGCAAAAGCAGCCTTTGCATTTGCTGAGAACACCACAAGGTCTTCAGTTGCCATTGCAGCTTTAAGCGATACCTTGAGTTGTTCAGCGGTTATCTTTCCCTGCTGCTCAAGTACCACTAGGGCTGTTACTGAATCATTAATACCTTTTGTGGAATCAAACACCAAAGCATCTTGAAGCTTTTCGAGTGAATCGGTTACTGACTCGCCTTTTTTAATTAACTCATCAAACGCTGTAATAAGCTTTTTTGATTCTTCTGTTAATTGGTAGGTCTTATCTCTGGCTTTCTCTGCGGCAGCTGCCTGCTCTGCCTTAATTTCGGCCGCCACTTTAGCTTGAGCTGCTTCGAGAAGTTGCTGTTTCTCTAGTTTCTCAATAGCTTCGCCATAACCCATTGCTTTTGCGGCAGCTTCACCCATCCACTCTCCGAGTGGGGTAAGCATACCGACAATAGCCACACCCATCACACCGAGTGAGGTAATAGCAATGCCCAAGGTGCCTAGACGGCCTACCAAGCCCATTAGGCTTGTACCAGCAGAGGCAGTAGCTGTTGCTGCAGATGTTGCTAACTGCCCTTTAGCCACAGCAGTTGCTCTAGTTGCGTTAGCGTTCGCTATTTGCGCCTGCGTATTGGCTACAACCGAGGTGGTTTCTTGAGTAATAGCTAATGATGCAGCTTTAACGCTATTCGCTTTATCCAAGAACATTAGACCGATGTTTAGAGCCTTATATGCTACAAATGCCTGACCAGCCAACATCAACGTAGAGACAATCGTATCCAAGTTTTCAGCAACAAACTTAATAGCTTCTGCAACTTTAGAGCTTGCACCAGTAGCAGCATCCGCCTCACCAATATAAACCGTCCATGCAGTTTTAAGATTTTCAATTGATGCACCGATTGTTGTGGGGAATTTAGCGAATTCAGCACTAATTGCTTCGCTTTGGCTTAATAAAGCCTTTGTTACAACATCAGTTGTAAGCTTCCCCTCACCAGCCATTTCGCGCAATTTACCGGTGGTTACATCAAGCCCATCAGCCAACGCTTGAGCTAATCGTGGCGACTGCTCCATGATCGAGTTGAATTCATCACCGCGAAGTACACCTGAGCCTAATGCTTGGTTAAGTTGAGTAATAGCTGCTTCATTGGATGCGGCAGATCCACCGCCCACCTGAATGGCTTTGTTAATTGTTTCAGTTAAAGAAAGCGCCTGTTCTTGCGGCCACTTCATCTCTTGGCCAATCTTGGTTAGTCGAGAATATAGATCACCAGTTGCGGTTAAATTAGAGTTGGTATTAATGGCGACATTTTTAACATCATCCATGGCTTTTTGTAGATTGCCATGCTCTCCAATTGCTATTGATAGACGACCAGATAGGTTTTTATACTCATCGGCAGTCTGTGCAATTTCCATTGCCGTGGTGCCAATACCGAGAGCAGCTAAAGCCCCGGTTAGAGCATTAAAGCCGGTTTTTAAGCCCTGCAACTCCCCTGACGCACCTTTTGAAGCCTGCTCTGTTTGTTGTAACTCTTGTGATGCTGCTTCTAATTCTTTATCAAGCTGCTTTACTTGTTGAGCTGTCTCTTGAGATTGGTTGCCAAGCTGATCTACCTCTTTTGTTGCACTATTGGTATCACCTACAACACTGGCTGATCCATTCTTAAGTGCTGCAAATGCATCCTTTGCTGCTTTCTCTGACTGATGCATATTGGAAACAAAAGCTTTTGTATCCGCATCCATCACCAGCTTAAATGTTAAATTCTTACCAGACATGCTGACCTCTAAATTTTAGGTACTAAAAAAGCGCCTAGAGGCGCAGCAGATATAAAAAAACCGACCTCTTATTGGGTCGGCTTTATTTAATTGAATTCACAATTACATTCCTAAGTAAAATTTGGCGACCTGTATCAGGAAAGATGCAGCCATTATAAAAACTGCAATAAAGGCCAAGTGCCAAAATACTTTCACAAAATTCTCTGGTTTTAAGTTCATTGCTTCCATTGTTGCTCCTAGAAACTTTAATGAAAATTTGTTATCCTTGTCGCTCATTTATGGTTTTTAATCCTTTTGGGTTGGAAACAAAAAAGCCCATGATTACGAGTCACGGGCTTTTTGCTTTTTTGGTACTAAAAAACCACCCGAAGGTGCTTTTGTTAACTACACTTGGAAGACCAAAGTCTGTCCATTATTTGAGGTGTAAATATTGCATCTTTTGCATCAGACTCAATGATTACACTCTTATCTTCTGGGAAGTAGATATAGCGCGAAAAGCCTGTATATCCACCCATTCTGTTTTTGGCGTTTACCTCACCACAACTACCCTTTTGATTTCTAAATTTAGCTGAATCGGAATCTATTAAGCCATCTTTAACCTTTTGGGCGGCAACTTCAATTTGAGCGCGCTCTTTATCCTGTTCTGCCTTTTGATTAGCCTCATTAAGCTTAATGCGATCTAATTCAGCTTGAGCTTTCTTTTCTGCAGCAGACTTGGCAGCGTTTGCAGCATCAATTTTTTCCTGCTCTAATTTTTGCTGATGAGCAATTTCAGCCTGTTGTAATCTTTCAGCTGATGCCTTATTGCTCTGATACATGAAATAAAACATACCGGAGGCCAGAACTAAGATACCAATAATTAAATACTTCATTTGATATCTCGCTTAAAGATTACGCCATAAGATTTTCACAATTCTATCTCGACATAAAATGACGGTATATTCCTGTAAATCTACCTGTTTTACATATTCGGTAGCTGCACAGTGAAGTCTTCCATCTTCAAGAACATAAAATCTAGGCTTGCTTACTTCCAATTTATCCTTCAGTGCTTGATGACTATCCCCAATTCTTACCAAATCACCAGATGGTGTACGGATGCTAGTGGTTGTTCTATCTGCATATGCGAACCCCGACACCAAACATAAAGCTAATAATAATTTTTTCACACTAACCCCCTAAATAGTTATTTTCACATCATAACTTTAGGGAGATGCTTGATCAATCAGAGACCATTTCTTTTTTAAATGATTCAAAGCCTTTTTTGTCTGATTGAGCGACACGTGCTGCAACGGCGTTATTAAAGATTCCCTGCTTGTACATCTTGTTTGCTGCCTTAACGTAGCCTTGGAATGCACCGTAGGTCATCTGCATGATTTCGCTGTGTTGGTGGCCCATTGATACCAGAAACTGGAATGAATCAAACCAGGTGGAGTCATCTTTCTTTTTAATGCCACGTTTAGGCTTTTCGTATTTGAAGTAAGCTTGGTTGATCAGAAGTACCGCCTTAAGTAGCTCTTTAAATCCCTGCTCATCAGCAGCAAGTTCTACCAGTGATTCGTTGTCCAGATCAGTGACGCATGCCATAGTCGAAATGACCTGTACACCATGAGCTTTAAATAACTGTGTCAAAATTTCATCTGAATGATTTTGACCTTTGATGAAGTTTTTCAACACTTCAGCATGCATTGCCCAGGTGTCAAAGTCTTTTATCTGAATCTGACGAACTTCAATATCATCAAATGGAATGCTTCGATTAGTTGCTAAGAAAAAATCATTCATTGCGGGATCCTGAGATAAATTTTATGCATTAAAAAAACACCCGAAGGTGCTTTTCTTTTAACTTTGATAAAGGCTGAATTCTATAAAGTCCAACTACCACCTTGTCCCATTTCATACACGATGAAAATTAAGGCTAGTACCATTAGTATGACAACAATGATTTCTGTTTTTGTTAGCATTTTCGGTGCTCCACTTTTCATCATTCATATGATAAGCAAAGCAAACAATTTATAACATAAAGATTACAAAAAAATTATTGGATGTTACAAAGATTTAGAAGTTAGGGAAGTTTCTTTAGAGTGTAGCTACCTACTGAAGCATTCAAACATTTCGTTAAGCAACTCAACAAAAAGTTTCAACTGAAAAGCATTCTTACGCAAACCTAGAAACCTATAACTTTAGACCTGAATATCTTACATATCCCGACATAGCTGCTACATCCACGATTTAAATCATTCTCTACACTGAAATTAAGTCTTAGAAACGTAGAGGAAATTCAAATGAAAAAGTATTCGAAAATTCTAATCTTAGCTTTAATGGGATTTACCGGTACCGTTGCTATCGCAGCTGACTCGATTCCAATAGAAGCCACTGCTGCAGCTGAAGCACAACAAGTGGCTCTAGAATATGGAGATGGTAAAGACCAGAAATCAGAATCATCTGATGAATAAAATAAAGCCCTCAAATGAGGGCCTTATAATTATTTATTCCAACTTGGTGTGCAGGAGCTTTTCCATGAAAGCTCAAATTGCTTTGGATCCATCTGATTTTCTACAAGCACTATATTCTTTTCAAGCACAATGAAACGCTGGAAATCAATATCTGTGCCGCCTACTTCCTTATAGCTAACTTCCCCACAATCCCCGACTTGATTGCGGAACTTAGCTGAATCAGGATTGGGAATGAATTCTTTAGTGGCTTCTTTTGCAAATTCAAGCTGTTCTTTCTTGATTGTTTCTAGATCAGGTTGCTGACCGTTAGATTCTCTGTGTCCGCAACCCGCTAAAATCATAATAAAAAATAATAGGCCTAAATTTTTCATAATATCCCCTTGCGTTAAGGGCGTCACTTTACATCACTTTTCAAATTTATCTAACGTCTAGGAAGGTAAATTTGTAAAGTTGTGTTTAGCTATTTTGGCTCTCATTCAATATTAATTTTAGATAACAAGTTTAAAAATCCCATCTATCAAAAACCTCCCGAAGGAGGCTCTTAATTAGTTAACTGGCTGACACACAAGATAAATAATAGTAGAAATAATTATTACGGCTAGGATGGAGACAAATATTTCTATTTTATTCATAGCAGTTTTATTCTTAACATGAACTGAATATCTTTTATATCCCCATCAGATGAAAATTAGAATAACAAAAGATTACATAATCTTTATTTTTTACTATTTATTAAGTTTCATCTTAAATGTTTTAAGACTTATTACTATAAGGCAGGCACAAAAAAGACGCTAATGCGCCGTGGAGTTCTTTGTGCCTATATGGGTTAAGGTGCTGTAGCTGCCGGAATCGTTACGATATGACCATACAAGCCAAGTGTTGGGTCTGTTTCTTTGCCTACATCCGATAAAGCCTGACCAGAGATTTCATACTGACCCAATTCTTCATGAATTAATGGGAAAGTAGTTTCAGGTGACTTTTTAGTTCGCCATAAGCGCACAGCCATGTGCTTACCATTTGCTGTATTCACCCCTTTGAAGAACAACTCATATTCTTCATTGAAGTTATTTGCCAAAGTGGTATGTGTTACAGCACCTGTTGTATAGGTGGCTAGGATCGGCATCGCTAGGTCTGCTACATCATGGAAGATCACAGTGCCAAACTTAGCATCCACGGTGTACTGATCATCAGTAAGTGTTTTTGGTGTGCCGCTGGTTGAGTCCTTAAAGGTCACTTCTGATAAGTTGTAGCCCTTTAATTGGATTTCCTGACCAGCAACCACAGTACCTAGTGATTCATCAGCAATCGCTTTGCTTGTAACTTCAGAGTTGGTACCAGATACGATGTACTCCAGATTGTCTTTGTCTACTTCTTCAAGTGTTCCAGAGAAATTCACAGAAGTTGTATTTACCATCGTGAAGTCGGTTGTGCGATTGCCCGATGTTGACTCTTGATGCTCAATAACATCTGCACCAATCTCAAGCTCAAAATCGGGCACGTTGCCCAGATGACGCATAGCGCCAGCAATACCATTGGTTAGCTTGGATAAATAGAATTTACCCTGCAACGAGATATATTCTTTAGCCATTACTTTTGATCCCCTGTGGTTTTCTTGGCTGGAGCAGCTTTAGCTTCAGGTACTTCCTGAATCACACCATCTGCCAGTAATTTTTTAATTTGAGCATCATCCAGCCCGCCGACTACATCACCTTTTTTAAAGCGACCGACAGGCTGAGTTGCCTTGTATTGTTTTGCCATGACTGGCTCCTAAATAAATTTCTGTGATTCAAAAATAATAGTGATGTATGCAAAGCCTGGACTATACCCATCTCGAACTGATATGAAATCTAGTGCAGTACGCGATGCTTGAGGCTGCCAGCCTGACAGAAGTTGAATAACTTTTTCAGTCAAAAGCCCGGCTTCATCACTTACAGCACGTCCATCAGTCATCTGAGATTGAGCATTGCGGCATGCAACCGTAACCGCCCATTGCTGACCGATCTGATTGATACTTCCACGACCCGCACTGGCTTTCTTGTCGATACGAACAAAATTGACATGTGCAGATGGCGTGACTTGTGACATCTCTGTTACGCTGACTGAATTCAACGGCGTATAGATCTTTAGAAATTCAGGAATTTCTTTCAGCTTTTCTGCAATCTCATCACGTACCGCGAAGAAGGTGCTCATCTATAAAACTCCCAACAATATCCAAAACCATGACTTCATCTTCCGCATCAAGACCGAGTTGAGTCCGAGGTGGAATAATGGATTGCTTAACTTTCCGATATTGGCCACCCACTGCAAAGGTGATGTATTGGCCATTCTTGGGTAGGATTGTTGCGCCATAATGCAGATGGGGTGCATACGCAACATCTGTACCCACCTCCACACCGCTTGAAAGAACATTGTGTGTGTAGGAATTCATTAGGCGGCCAGTATCGCGCAGCGTCTCGCCACCCTGCATACGTGCACGCCATGAAATCTTCCATGGAATACCATCAACATCAGTACCTGTTAAGAATCGATTCTGAACACTATTCACAAGCCCAGCACCGATCTCATCAAATAACTGAGCCTTTAATGAGTCAAAGCTACCTAATTGCTTAAGCACTGCTTCAATAGGTGAACTATCAGCTTGAATGGTTATTGCGAAAGCCATAAACACCTCACTTCATGCTGGGCATTTGATCCAGAATAGAATCTCCAAATACACCACCGGTATATGAAGTACCGACTGGCGCCGTTGAAGGTCGTCCTTTAGGTTGGTCATCCACGATCTGGTTTGTTTCAGGTAACTGAATCTGCAAATGTGCTTTGTTGTCAGCCACACATTTTAAGAATGCAATTGCATCCTCATAACGCTGTCGCACCTCATCGGTTGGCTGCTCAAAATGAAGGCGGTAGCGTGCAATATCACACGCCATACGCTTTAAATTACTCGGCACATTGGGAAGCGGCAAAGGATAACGACCACCGATATGACCGTTAATCTCCTCCATTGCATCCTGGATTGCATCATTAATTGCTTGAGAACCTTTTGCTGCATCTTCATACATCAATTTCAGGTTCTCAATTGAAGCCCCAAATCGTGCGACCAAATCTTCTTCAGTCGCATACATAGATCACCTATTTGGTTTCGTCAGCAGGCTTTGGATCTGCTTTAGGTTTTGCAGCAGACTTTGCCTTTTCAAGCTCAGCCACCTTAGCCTTCAGATCAGCAACTTCTTGATCAGATTTGGCCTTGTCAGCAACTGCGGCCTGATTGGCTTCAGTTAAGGTTTTATTTGCTGCTGTCAGCTCAGCATTTGCCTTTTCAAGCTCGGCTAAACGTGCGGCGTTACCATCTGCTTTAGGTTCTTCCAGCTCTTGATATTCTTCAATAGCCCCAGATACTAAAAGGGCCTGAAGTTGTTTAGCTTCAAGCCCCTCTATTTCCTGACCTGGACGAAAGTGTCCGATCGATTGTTTTGCGATGTACTTTGGCATTTTATTCCCCTTATACGAAGCCGCGACCGCCGACTAAGCCATTCTTATTATTTGGAACAGCAAGTGGAGAAGATTCAGCCAGTAGTTGAATACTTGACGGATTCTTTTCCTGCCATTGACCCAAATAGAACTCCAGAGCTTGACCAAATGCTTCAACATTTTGCAATGCACAATGTGCAATCCATCCATTAGCATCCGAAACAAGACCAAAAAAGTCTTCAGGAATAAAGCGATCAGAGGAGCCGCCCATATTGTGACTCACGTCATAAGTCCAGATTTCAATGTTATCCACTGTGCCACGGAATTGGGGCTTATCAGCTTGATCGAAAGTCGGAGTTAGTGGAACGCTAATACCAGCATACGGCGCAATGAATTTTTCTTTGAACTCTGGATCCTTGATTAAGGTGTTGTATACCTTAGAAGTGGTCAGAGCCATGATAGGTGATGTACCTGAGTGCTCGATAGACAAGTCAATCATGGCTTGAAAATCTTTCACTGGAGTAGCACCAACCTGTCCCCATTTAATTAATGGTGCGTAGTTACAAGCTGGATTACGCTCATAGTCCACTTCGTACATCGGGAAGTCTGCAGAAGCAAAAGTAGTTTTACCGTAGAGAAGCACATCACGCGCAATTAATAGCTTTCGGTTTTCAATTGACTGACGAAGATATAAAGCTTTTTGAGCCTGATCAATCAATAGTAGATCCGCATCAGATAAGCGGTTTGAACCGGTGGCAATTACGCCGAACTGACGTAAACGTGCAATCAAAGCAGTATTCTGCACTTCACTCGGCATCACCGTCATCATTGGTTTTAGGTAAGCCGGTTTCACGAATTTCACGTTACCAGATTCACCCACTTTGATCTGCCGACCAGCTGCTGTCGGAGTCACAAACGGGGCAAGTGGAGTTGCTGTATTCAGCTCACCTACCGGAACCTCTTTTTTAGTATAGGACACGCGCTGAGGGAAAAAGCGATCCATCAACCAAGTATCTACCTTTTGAGTGGTATCAGTCAGTAATACCAGCTGTGGCACATCCAGTAATTCCACTGGTGCATTTTGAAATGTAAAAGTTTGACTCATGTCTTAGTTCCCCACAACTTTTCGAAGTTCGATTTTGTTTTTTAATGCTTGTGCACGTACTGCATCATATTGAGCAGTGGTCAGAGGTGTTCCATTCACTGTAACTACTTCAATATCAAATGGACCTTGCACGTAGATCGGCATCTCAAGATTATTAGCCGCATGGTAAGTAGATTGCTCTGCATTGAAATCTGACACAGCAATCGCATTCCATTCACCTACTACACCTTCAGTGACAACAGGATGATCAGCAACGTTATTGGCATCTACGTTAAGTAAATCGCCGCGCTTATATGCTGTAGCAGTTTTTACTTTGGCATTTTCTGTACGTACGCCGTCACCGACCACTAGCTGTTTATTTTCAATAGTGCCTGTTAATACTTGGCTCATGATTTAGCTCCTTGTTGCTGCGCTGCCATAAACTGATTGAATGCCTGATCTAAAGCCGAGCCTTGTGGAGCTTGACCACCCTGACCACCGTTCGCCTGGTGATTAAACAAATGCGCAAATGCCGGATTCACACTTGGTGCTTGTTGTGGCTGTTGGCCAGCTGGTGGCTGTGTATTACCTGCTGAGAATTGACGAAGCTGCTTGGCTGAGAATGCAAATGCAGAATCATCAAGCTTTTTCATTTCTTCAACATCTTCAGCGCTAAACTCTTTGCCTAGGTCTTTACCCAGTGCACTGATTTCAGCTTCACGTTTTGCAGCTGCAAATTGTTTGTTTTGTTCGGTCAAAGCATCAACCTGATCTTGCAATGCTTTGGCTTTGGCTTGCGCCTGTTCTAATTCGGTCACGTTGGTGTCCTCTTTGGTTGGGTTTGGGTTGGCTTTGCCCGAAAAGGCTTTAATTGATGTATTACGATCAGCACCTGTTGAACAGATCGTAAATTCACGAATACGGTTTTGACGGAAGATTGTGATCGGGCCTTCAAAGGACTGACCATTTACAGTGATCGATTTGCCTTGTGATACTTCTTCAATGGATCCTGGATCAATCATCATCGACATCTGGAATGGGAAACCGTCATCAGAGTCTTGAACAATCTCTTGTGCTTTCGCATTCGTAAGGAAATCACCAGATACATCAATCTTTCCGTTTGTATCTACCGCTTGAACAACGCCGATTCGACTTGAACCAAAGTGTTCTTCAAGTAAGGCTGTTGGCTTATCAATCTCAATTCCATCAAGATCGAACACCACACCAGAGCGCCCCCAATACCAGTGACCATCTACACGACCACCAGCATAAGCAGTGCCTTTAAATTTCCGCTTCTGCCCTTCTTCGGCTTTTGGCACCTCAATTGCCGAGGCATTGAATAAATACTTCAGCCGTTCTTCATTTGGATCTGGCATTTTTCATGCTCCAATAAAAAAAGCACCCGAAGGTGCTTAAGTTGAATTTGATTTATGGTTTTTTGGGTGGATTAATTCGCACTAAAGGCGGTGGTGGAACATATTCAGGTTTAGCCTCAGGTTGATAACCTGAGCTTGCTTTACATGAGCAACTACAGCAATTTTTACAACACATCTAATTCACCAATGCTTTTAATGTGTAAACCATCTGCCCTTCTACCAACTCAATCGAAACCACTTCAAAAGATAGCCCCATCGGCATGAGAACACCGTTACCAGCATTCAACATATCCAGATCAACACCCAAGCCTTTAGCATTCTCAATCTTAATCACGATATCTGAAGCTGTATCAGCCATCAGCAACGGCGCATTCAATTGAAGTGTTTGCCCTACCTGATAAGCCGCTACTTGATTAAGAGTTGCAGCACCTACTACGGTAGAAGCCGTATTGCTTGCCACAGCCTGAATACCTGCCATATCGGTACTCAGCCAGCGCTTAAGTACATCATCAGCCAGAGAGCTTGTAGCAGAGTTTAAGTAGCTGGTCAGTGCAGCATCATTGCCCTGTACATAATCAAGAAAGGTACGGATCGCACTGGGTCTGATACTTGGGTCAAGTGGAATCACTGTATTGGCCACCGTGTCGAACAGATCCCGAGCCTTATCATCCATCGGAGCAAATAGACTGGTGAGCTTTTTACTCGCCGTCCATTCAGCCTTAATAACTTCCTTTTGCTCAAGGAGATATTCTTTATCCAGACTTGAGGCACTGATCTTTTTATCAACCAGCGATTCTAGTTCACCAAACTGTAATGGATGAGAACTCCAGTCCAAAGCTTCAGCCACTTCTGGCAACTGATCATCTGGTGTAATACCGTATTTCAATGCCTGCTTTTCAGTTAAGGCCAGGCATGTGCATCTACAGCGAAAAGCAACGGGAGGATAATGTGTCAGCCAAAATGGATGATCAATCGGTAATACAATCCGGTTCAGAGCCAAATGACTAGGACGTACCCGGCTATCATTGATTGCCGAGTACATCAGATATTGTCGCTTGGCCTTATTTCGTTGCTGTTGTTGCCACCGGCCATGACCGTAAGCACTTTGGATGTTGGTGCGGAATACATTGTCCAGGTAATGCTTTGGCAGAATGATTTCAGATTCAGCAATTAGCTTTTGAAAGTCGTTAAACGTTCCGCCGTCGGCAATCGATTTATTCACCGCTTTGATGACAGTTTCAATCTGCTCAAGACTCGATAGAAAGCTAACCGTAGTTGCCATCTGCCGGGTCTTTAGATCCATCGAATAAAACTCATCAGGCAGCACGATCTTTTTGCTATGAGCGTACCGAAGCGCCTCAAGGAATGTGACTGGTTGCATAAGTAACACTCACTAAAAACCCTCTGAAGCAAGAAGGCTTTATTTAAATTTAAATCTCTTTTGATAAGTAGAATAGGGCTTTATTTCACTAATTACTTTTTCAGCAGAATTAAGTACTTCTTCAATTTGATGTTCAGCCGCTTGTATATCTTTCTTAAATTGAATTGGTCCTAGCCTTCTACTCATGAAATTCATTTCCTGCTCAAGCAAAGCCTCTTTATCGACATATTCATCCACATACTTTTCAAGTTTCTTATCTTCCATACACTCAGTAAAATAGTGTAAACCTCTAATTACTTGTGATTTTAACCTTTTTAGATTTTCTACTTCGGATACAAGTTCTTCGTGTATCTTTGGGGGTAAATGAGACAGTTTTCCCAAGGCTACTATGTATTCAAGAAAGTTCTTTATTATTTCTCTAGCCTCGAACGCAATGACTTCCTTTCCCTTTTGCGCATGCCATATATGATAAATGATATAGGCAATTACAAATGGCGATAATAAGGTTATTGCATCCTTGAAAGTATCATAAGCATCTTTCCCATTAAAAGAATGCTCAGCTAATGGATATTCACTTTTAAGAAAAAAAGCGAACAAAAAATAAAAAGACAAAAAAATTACCACTCCTATTACTGCATTTTTTAAACCTTTTTTTAAATTATTAGTGCTCATAAATCCCCCTTAATTTAGAGGGATATTAAGTTAAAGATCAAAGATAAACTAGCCTTCACTTCCCATTCTGCGCCGTCACATACCCCAACACATCCGCTGCATACAAAGCTTGATCTAGATTAGCCGTGAATTGCGTCTGAGTTGCATCAGGTATCAATTGCATCAAGTTATAAGCCAAGCTTTCAGGGCCATCAGACTTGAATACCAATTCCTTGACCTGATCCGGTTTTAATAGCTGCAATTCATCCTGTGCATCAGTCAGTTCTTCAACTTCTTGCTGCTCTGGTGAAAGCTTGTTTGCTGATGCCTTAAAGCTGAATGCCTGACGCGGTAAAGCGGTGAATTGAGTATTAGCTGGAATCTGCTCTGAACGCATTTTAAAGTGCTCAGGCTTGATGCCATAAGTCTCCATTACATACTGATCAGTAAAATCAACACCCAACTCTTTCAGCTTTAAGTCGCGCTCAACTACTTTTACATTCAGGTCTTGCTCACCACCCAGAATGATCGTGTGCTTTTCAAATCCATTTAGATAACAGATTGCATCGACAATATCCTGAAAGGTCGGGGTGATCATGCGTAAGTCTGAGTTACGCTTATCCATGCGTACATTTTCATGCACTTCACCCAGTGCGCGACTCCCCGTGCCATCAGTTCCCGATGTGAGCGTCTGACCCAATACAACCTTTTGAATACGGCGCGTTAAAACAGTATCAAATGCCTCAAATGCCGAACTACCGGCACCCGAGAAGTTTGTACCCACTGTATTTACATCATCTTCAGATCCAATCGAAATAACCGACTGCGAGTGAGCATTCAGTAATGCCGAGGTCATGGCATCAATATCATCTTGGGTTCGACTGTTGCCACCCACCTTGCCCACAAGTAACGGAGATCCGAATCGCTCCAAGAACTTAACCCAAAACTTAGTGGAGTTTGTTCTAAAGAACCATAACCAGTACAGCTTAGACAATAATGGATCGCCATAAGGCTGCTTGAATGAGGGCTTGCGTCGAGTCAAGAAAAACTTTAATGGCCACTTCTGAAATACACTGATTTCTGTATTGGTCTGTGGCTCACGATAAATTAGTTCGCCGTTGTTCTTTGGTTCAAACCACTCAAGCGGCTTCACCTGGATGCCATTGAGTGTGAACCTACCACCCTCAAGAATCTTGTAATTGGCCTCCATGACTGAATAGCCAAATGGACACGCTTCCCACGCACCAGTAATAATTTCATTGTGCCAGTAAGCAACCTGCTCTTTTAAGAACTCAGTTTGCTCCCCGTGATCTTCTTTGAATCGCCATGGTGCATTAATGACTGAGTCAAGGCGGGTTTCCATAGCTTGGGATATTTCATCGTCAGCCATAAGTACAGATAAACGCTGACGGGTAACACCAGCCTTGCGCAGAACCTCATCAACATCAGCCGCACGCCCCATACTGAATGCCAGTTTTTCAACAGCAACTTCGGTTAACAAGCCTGCTGCTTTTGGCTTGGTCTCTTTCTGCTTGTTTTTGGATTTTGCCATATTAAAAACCTTGATTAAAAACTACGTGAGCCACCTCCACCCGGCCTTAAGCGTTCAGGCGGCTTGATATCACTAAAGCAAATCATGACGCCGTCCGCTCGGTTTGGAGACAAGGCCCCGTCCGGTTGCTTATTGACTAGGATTTTGCCTGCACCATTTTTTGTATAAGTGGGTTGTGATAACTCTCGCTTGAGCTGTTCAAGCTCATGCTTGTTTATGTCTTTGGCAGAGAGCGAAATAAGATTGTCTGGGTCATATTGCATACCCTGTAAGGCTCGATAAGTATTCTGGAATCTGATACGCAATGACCACCACATCTGAGCTTTAAGATTGGCAAAGAAGTCTACGTTTTTACGCGCCTCCACCATTTCCTGCTCAGGGTTGTGTACCGCGCCTGAGCCACGGAATGGATTTGCTTCAATCTCCGGAATACCTTTGGATCTGTTTTGCTCATTAATGACTCGGGCATCACCACGTACACCAGCACCAAGACCATCGGCATCGTAATAAAACGAGTTCAAACGTAGATCAAGACAAGCATCAATAGCTTTCTGAGTCGTGCCAAAAATGTCATCACCAACGCCTGACCAAGTATCCAAATACTGCAGTACGATGCCATGACGTGCGGCAAAAGAGTTTTTATCCTTACCCTCATCTGCCACATCAAGCGCACCCATACGTTCGCCTGAAGGCTGAATATTCAAATTAAGATGAGCATCAACTGCAGCTTGCACCCATGCTGATGGAATCAACACACCTTCTACCGAGGCGGCATAGTCAATATCAACCTCTTGAGCTAAAACAATATCGTCTAGTGTGGCCAATTGTTTTTCATACCAGGGATGAATTAGCTTGCCATTAAATTCGACCTGCCAATTCTTATCTGGGTTATCACGCCATGCCATTGTGAATACGGCGTAACGTCCACTAAAACGATCCTGGTGAAACTTATCCCCAATACCGTTTGGAGTGGATCCCTTGATGTGTACGTTGGTGTTTTGAGAGATTGCGGCGTCTACAGCTTCTTGTCTCTCTACAAATGCCCATTCATCCAGAAAGTACATTGTGGTACGACCACCACGGCCAATGTTGTCACCAGCTTCACCAGTGACGGTTGCGCCGTTGTCCGGGTTAATGATTCGCATGTAGTTGTCATGCACTTTCTCAACAAAGCCTTTAGGCTTCATCCAGTCCGGCAACTTGGAAAACATATCCCTGAATTTGTGCAGTAACGTTTTTGGATCGCCTTTCTTATCAACCAGATCTTCTTTACGGCTACCGACGCCACCAGCAAAACCTTCAACGAATAACCACCGGTGCAAATAAAAGCCCAGGACTACATAGCTCATCCCTTCATCACGACTTTTTTCAATTAAGCCATGGGTCTGGGTACTTTCACGTTCAATCAGCCAATCAACGAGTTCGACCTGACCTGGACGCAAAACAAAAGGAATATTCGCTGGCAGTCCAAAAGGCATACCCCGTGGATCATAAGTCCATACCCAGTGATTAAACCAATGAGCCGGATCATTCTTACATCTGTAGATTTCAGCTTCTCGACTTAGTTCATTCTGCTCTATCAGCATCCGGTAGTAATAACGCCGTTTCATTTCTTCAATAATTTCAGGCAGACGCGTATTGATCGTCCACTCTTTAATTAGTGGCGCTATATCTTCGATTGCATAAGTCATAACTTGCCATTAATTGCTAAACGCGAAAGCTCTTGCGCCGTCATGCCAGCAAGCTGTTCAGGTGTATATTGAGGAAGATTTTTAGTTTCTTGCTGAATAGGTCCGCCGTCTGGACCAGTAATTTCTTGCTTTGTCACACGGCCATCTGTTTCTTGGAATGCTTGCTTGAGTAAATTCTGCTTGGCGCGTTTGTTCTTGCCAGAGTCTTCATACATCTTTTGAAGCTCCATAAGCCGAAACGCTTTATTTGCAATCGCAATATTCTCAATATTTGCTCTGAAGTCTCTGCGCGTATCCTCAAATAGCTTCTTTAAAGCCTTACTGATTCCCCTGCACGTGGCTTTGGTTGGATCATAAGAGGCTACCTGCTGACGATCAATTTCAATCCCATATCTCTCCCTTACAGCATCTACTACTTGTTGAGGTGTTTCAAAGCAGGCAAGAGACTGAACTATAAACATTTTTACAGGCTCTTTTAGGGTTGCCATAAACTCACCTTTGTAAGAGTACGTAAGGGTAACTAGGCAAAAAAATCAACCAATCACACAGTTACCACAACACGCAGCAATATTTGTTTCAGATACAAACGGCGCATTCCTGGCAATTTCCAGAAGCCGTTTTACAGATTCGTCTGCACCCCACCGTTTAGTCTCACCAAAGAACACTTCGACATCGTGGCCAGCCAGGTAATGCTTAGGCAGTCCGGTCATATCGCTATAAATGATTTCCCCATCTTCATCCCGTTCAACTCCGATGTGATATAGCTCATGTTCAATCAGTCGACAGAATTCACGATCCGAAGCCTGTTCACAGAATGCTGCATCAACCGTAATCAGGTATTGAGGCACAAAGCCAAACCAGTCCCGCATCTGCTGTTCCTGTCGTGCTTTCTTCCAGCCGCCCTGGTTAAACATGACCTTTTCACATTGCCCCAGCACCATACGTTTTTTCGCTACGGCGGCAGATGAAGCCCAGGCGAATGCAAGGAACTCTTCATTGTCATGCAGTAATTCAGCAATATGATCATGATCCGGGTTATGTAACTCACCACCTAAAGTAAGCCAGTTATTCATGACCCATTCTTTAAGCTCTGGCGCAGGTGCCAAGCGAATGGCTTCCTCTTCCTCAGCCTGATCAATCAGCTCCGTCGGCGGGAATGGTCTGAACTGTTCCATAAGATGCCTTTAAATTTCTAAGCCAGGTAGTTGCACGGCCCATGTTGATGTCACTGGTTTCAAAACGCTGATATCGATAACCCATTTCTTCAGCATGGTCATAGCGATCTATACTCCAGGCTTTTGTGGCTAATTTACCTTTTCGACCACCAGACCAAGGCCCACCAGCAATTTCAATTAATGTGAGATAGCCAACCAGGTGCAAATCGAAACGCCAGTGCCTCGTACTTTTAAAGTGAAAATATTCTTCGTATTTGATTTCCATCCGATCCAAGATTTCTTTTAATCGATCGAATGCTTCTAGGTATTTTTCACCAGCTTTGGGTAGGGGTCTGACACGCGATTTCTTTTTTGGCGGGATTTTTTGGGTGAAAAGTTTATAAGCCTTTTCATCCATACAAAGTAAACCGTAAATTATTAATACGCTCTTTCAGCTTAATCATGATGCCGTCAATTGCCAGTAACTCATTTCGAGTCAGCCCGGCCCGACTGAGATTCTGATACTTAGACAGCTCAGTACTGCAAAATTCTAAGTCTTGTTTCGCTTGTACTTTGTCTGTCATAAACATCACCAGTCTTGCTCTTCTTTATCCAGCTTCTTTACTTCAATGCATTTATAAGTTTTTTCACCAACGAAAAATCCACCAAGTCGCTCACATTCATTTGCTACGTAGATATGTGTATACCAGCTGCAAATAACCCAAGCCACGATAAAACCAAGTAAGAATTGCCACACATTCACCACCAATAAGAAAAGAAAAACCCCACTCAAATCTCCAGAATTGAGCAGGGCCTTATGTGCCGTAATCCGTCCGGCGAATTATAAATAAAAAAAACCTGCTTAACTCTCCCAAATTAAGCAGGCTCATATCAGGTCAACAATCTCTTTCATTGTTTTTATACACCTGTATCTTAGCAAATAATTTATCTAACTAAATATAATTATTTGCTTCTTTAGACCAAGGGATAATCACCCAACCTCTTTCAAGCAATCACGGCACTCTTTCTGGTTATCACTGATCTCAGTTACACCGTGTAGGCCGAATAAACATAATAAGAATCGGAGCATTGCTTTTCTCCATGCAAAAAAAAGCCCACTCATGGAAAGACGATGTGGGCTTATAAACTAAGGACCTTGGAGGATCATTCAGAAACTACAGCGGTTTCTGGTAGCTATTTTGTACACTATTCAAATAATATTCAGTGGCTAAATATACCAATAACTAAAATATTATAAACTTAATCAATATTTTAGAAAAACTTAATTAATGATTTATTAAATACTAAAAAGCCATCTTCGCGTGGCCAGACGCTACTCACAATCACACACACCTAACATGCACGGTCTGCTTTACTTGCTTTCAATCCTCTTTAGGTCGGGACGCTACTCCCTAGTCTAGATTCCCGAAGGAAGTTTACTCAAAGGCATGTTCCACTGGTCAGCACTCCAGCAGGAATGGGTTGCCTTTTTACAGGCAATAAAAAAGCCCACCATTTGGCGAGCTTTCCTTGATGCTTAAACCTATTTTTGACATTTCACTTCAAACTGGTATTCGTCTTGAGTGACCTTAATTTTAATATTTTTATATTTTCGTTTGTTTGGATCCATTGCCGAGCCAGCCACTTCCTCAAAAAAGCTACGATCATTCATTAGCTCGCCATACGCTTTATAGCCTAATAAAATCTTTTCAGGCTTTTCGCCTTCAGCCACTAATTTACCGAGAGTATCTTCTAGTTTTTTAACAGTTAAAATCGCCATTTCAATTAGAGCTCAAAAACAAAAAGGCATTATCGCTTATTTTCATGAACAAACAATGTCAAAAAAAGCCCACCTTTCGATGAGCCTTTACTAGTCTTTCCTAGCAGCCATCTTTTGACCTAACCATACTTGGTCTCGGTTGAACCGTAATACGACCAGTATAGAAAAAGAATACCTGAATCAGAAAAATATTACTAGCTTTATGCTTCAAATTCTTTGTAAGTATTTTTCTTATACTTTTTAATAGCTTTGGATGCTTCATCTATTGCGGAATCAATTGCCAATGCCATCAGTTTTTCGTACTGCTTCCATGTGCAATCATAAGCCTTCAAGCTCATCTCAGATTCTCTAACGCCAGCCGCAAGATGCAATCGCCCTTTAGCTGTGAAGTTGTCTTCAAAGGTTGGCTCTAAGGCAAACTGAATTACCATAAAGGCCACACGCTTGGCCAAATCTTTAATCTTGATTCCCTCCGGTTCACGACGTTTATCTTGGACCGCATTTAAAATCATGATATTTGCCAAATGTTCCTGTGCATGATCAAAGTCAGCTTTTGCCGCTGGGCCAAATACGATAACTGAAGCAATTGCCTTCGCCAGAGCGGTATCCATTGAAGCAATAGCCCCCAATTTATCCTGATACGTTAAAGGCTTCTCATTAGTCCCATGCACCACAGGCTCAAAGTTAGGTGACTTTGCTGTAGTACCCCGAATCAACCATTCAAACTGTTCAAATTTTTCAACCACTGCATTCATCCTAAATCCCCTACCATCTTCTCTATCTGTTGTATCGCTAAACCTGACTTCACTTGATCCGTACTAAACCGTATTACTTGAAAACCCATCATTGTTGCGGCGTTATATTTTTCCATGTCCCCAATGTAGCCTTTGCCTCTTGTATGCCTACCACCACTCCAGATCCCACCTTCCACTTCAACCAATATTTTTTTACCCACTAAATGAAAATCTGCTTTCCACTTACGCTCTGGGTGAAACTTAAATTCCTGCTCAAAATCTATTTTTAAAGCTTTTAACGCAGTGGCCAGTTTTACTTCACCTTCGCTTTGTACTTTTTCGCCTTTCACCTTAGGACGCTTGGAGCGCCCTTTCGGTTTGGTGGCTTTAACCATTTTTTTGTATTCAGCAATTGAGTAGCTGGTCATTCACCCCAAACCCTCAATACAACAGCGGCAATAGCCATGAAAATAAACATCAGCGCTTTGTTTAGATCCTTCATACGGCAATTTCACCCTTTACATTCATAATGTCTTTGGCATATGCAGTTGCACGGTAATGACTCTCTGATACACGCTCCAAATAACCACCTTTGACATGCTCCTGAAGCAGGCTGTAAATAGTGGTTCTATGGAAATCAAAAACAGCTTCTTGCAAGTCCTTCACTGAAAATGGCGTAGTGGCATAACAAGCAAAAAGCATCAAACTTATCTGATCTTCAAAGCTAACTTTCCTATGGATTTTTGACTGATCATCAGAATCAATTTGCTTAATCTCGCCACCATTTTTCAAAAATTCTTCAATTGTTGTATTCACACCCCACCCCCTACACGCTGATCTGTCCAATTGCATTCAACTACGGTTAATCCACCCTGTTGAAAACGAGACCAAAGACGATCACCCAGATCCTTTTGCAGTTCAGCCAATGTGAGATTCGAAATCAACATGGTTGGCTTCATACGGTCATAGCGTGCATATAAAACTTTGTGAACCAACTCGCGGCGTTTATCACGGTCATGCAATCCATATTCATTCAGGATCAACAGGTCATACTGGGTGAAGTCATAAATCACAGATTTCTCTGTAGCGTCCGGCTGCTCCCACGCATTCATGATTCGCTGTGCCATATCCTCACTGGTGATGTAACGCGCATACTTGCCCTTGTTGAGCAGTGTTCGAGCCGTAGCGCAACTCAGATGGGTTTTACCGGTGCCTGTAGGCCCTACCATCACAAAATTATTCTTGTGGCCATTGATCATGTTCTTGGCGAATGAAACAACATGGTTTAAAGCGTTTTGGTGTCCAGCATGTTTGACCAGGTAATTCTTAAAACCTGATGTTGCATGACGCTCTGGAAGCATTGCCCCAGCAAAGTGTTTTTCACGTACGGTACGATCAATTTCAGCCTGTGCTTGTGCGAGTTGTTCTTCATGGAACTCAACGGCGCATTGTGGGCACTTCTGAAAAGGGCCTGCTTGTACCATGGCGGTTTTGTGTTTCGAGCAGATCGCTTGTGTTTGTTTTAATCCCTGAGTCAGCATCGACATTGCGTTCATACAAAGTCCTCCGGAATATGGACTGGTGAATCAACTGGTGCGTGATATTGCGATGCTTGATCTGCCCAGGCTGTATTCACGTCAAGATTAGAATTTGGTTTTTCAGAGGATTGATACGTTTTTTGAGTGAACTTTCGCTTGATCCACTTCACGAAGTTTGAATACATCTGGGTATCTGTAATCAAGCCTGCGTTCAAACGTGGTTCGTAGTGAGCATTCACTTCAAGTAAAATCTGATTCACCAGCTCTTGGGTCATTGGGGTTTCACCTGATCGCTGTAACCAAGAATTCAGAGAATGTAAATCTGGTGTCCAGAGATTCAGAACCTGATCAACTGAATTTTCTTGCGCGTTTTTCTCTTTAAAGTTTTCTTTAAATGTTTCTTTAAGTGTTTCTTTAATAGGGTCCCGTTCAACGGTACTAGTCCCGTCACCTTTCGCGGTACTAGTCCCGTCCCGTTTGGTGGTACTAGTCCCGTCACCTTTAAGGGTACTACCTTCATTTGGTACTAGTCCCTTTTCGCGGTACTGGTCAGGAGTAAATTGATATTCACTTAGACAGCCTGTTGTTCTCTCAACTTTGATCAAGCCGAGCTCTTCCAGATCACGAATACATGACATAACCGTATCGCGTTTTTTGATACCGCAATATTTTTGAAATTGAGTGATAGCAATTGGGTGAGATGCGCGGTCAAATCCAATGGTTTGACGCATGACAAACATTAAACACTTAAACGCCTTATCGTTTAACTGGGCCATGATCTGACCATCAATTAAACCATTTGGCATCTTGGTGTAGCGCTCTTCTTTATTCGACATAGCTTTGCGCTCATTTTTTGGGAAATGAACTACTTGCCCTTGAGGTAGCGGTGGTTCATATGCTAAATTTGATTTCATATTCAATGCCCTCTAAAGTTTTGAATTGATAAAGCCTGATCTCAGAAATCAGGCTTTTTCTTTTTGTGTGAATTTATGCATTTGCTTGCTTAAAGCCATATCCGCCGCTTTAGCGTTTTCAATAATGCGATTAAGAATTTCGCTCGCTTCCGCATATTCTTGTGGCGTCACCATGCCATCTTCTAAAACCTCATAAACCTTTTGATTGGCTTTTCCAGTTTCAGAATTCATTTGAAGTAATGCCTCTACGATAGTCATCTGACGATGTGTGCCTTCTCCACCTGCCGGCATAAGAACAAAACCAAGCATATGAGCCCAAACTTTCAGAACTACCGGGTTTTGGGTCAAAAGCATGATTGCTTCAAACTTCTTAAGACTTGGATCATGGTTTTCCATATTTGGATTGCCATAGTTACAAATCGTCTTGTGAGCATCACCGGTGACTTGCGCTATGTCCTTTGGATCAAATCCTTCAGACTGATTAATCATCTGATGAATCGCTATTCTCGTTTCTTTCTTTAGAATCATGTGAATCCCTGTTTTTGTTCACGTTTATTTAAAATGATTACTGACTGATAATTGGTTTAAGCAGTTAGCGATAAGGCTTGATTTCTGATGTAGTTAAAATCAGCCTCTGGGCACAGTAAGTCGCACTTAACAGCACCATCACTTTCCTTATCGATTTTTATTGCTAATAAAGCACTGCATTTGCTATTGCCGTACATGATTTGATGCAAGTACCCAATTGAGGTTTGGCAGCGCTTTGCGAATGCTTTTCTTTCGTTTGGGGTTAATCGATTGAGAAAACTTTTTAGTTCAGCTGTGTGAGCAGAAGACATCTTAAATCTCCTAATTAGTAATATTTAGTAAATACTAATTTTTATCACTTAATAAGTCAATAAAGATTTAGTGTTTGCGAATTTACTTTTTACTAAAAACTATATGAAATACCGCTATGGACATAATTTCTTTAAGACGCGCTAATTTACGCCAGGCTATTGATGCCAAGATTAAATCTGAAGGGTTCTCTTCGGATGCTGCTTTTTGCGAGCATTACGATCTGAATCCAAGCCATATATCTCAACTTGTGAAAGGTCATGGGAGTTTTGGTGAGCGCGCAGCTCGAAATTTAGAGAAAAAGGTCGGGTGGGAAACTGGAACCTTAGATCAACAACCTCCTAAAAATTTATTTGGGGGTGAAAGCCTAGCGAACGTACCGAGAGTTAAAGCACGCATGGCCCCTGTTCTATCTTGGGTCCAGGCTGGTAGCTTTACCAATGTTGCAGCAGTTGATATGAGCGAAGTAACTGAATGGCTGCCCTTGCCAGAAGATGAGTGCTCAAACTGCTTCTTTCTTAAAGTCCAAGGCCTGAGTAACTTCCCTGATTTTATGGAAGGCGACTACATCGTTGTAGATCCAGATGCATATTATGGGGATATGCAGTCTGGTGACATTATCGTGGTCCGTCGCGGTGATGATGCTACTTTCAAAA
Organism: Acinetobacter sp. YH12200; assembly: GCF_013418175.1. Lineage (NCBI taxonomy): Bacteria > Pseudomonadati > Pseudomonadota > Gammaproteobacteria > Moraxellales > Moraxellaceae > Acinetobacter > Acinetobacter sp. YH12200. Next base: position 45,369 of record NZ_VPCO01000014.1, on the reverse strand, counting down.
AACTGGTTATCGAGACAAACGGTAAAAGATACCTTCAGGCTCTAAATCCAGAGTTCAAGCCAAATATTATTGAATTAGATGATCAATGCCTTTTCGTTGGCCAGGTAGTTGACTGCGTTCGCTATGTTTATCGCGCAAGACCAAGAGTTAGAAAGAATTAAAAAAGCCGCTATATGCGGCTTGGGTTCTATCAAGATGTTGAACATGATAAAAAATCCCGAAAAAGGAAAACACAATGATCGCAACACTCAACAAATCTAAAACTGCGCTAACGATTAATCGTCAAGAGTTTAAGTTGGCATTAGGCAAAATTGGCACAGGAGTTGATAAACAAATAGCCTCGCTTAAAAAAGCCAAGCAAAGCTATGACGCTTCTGAAATAGCACGCGAGGTCATTAGTGAAGCAAATATCTTTGAAGCTATTATAGAAGGCTTTAACGAAGCAGAAGAGACCAATCTAAAGCTGACTGATATAACCAATCTTGAAGTGGCACAAGGATGGATAGATGAGTTTTTAGAAAAGTATTCTGCGCTATAAACCCTAAATCAATTTTTGTCGGCTGGATAAATAAAAAAGCCGCTATATGCGGCTTTTGTTAGAACGGCAAGGTTGTTAATTCAGATTGAAGTATTTGATTAATAGCATTAAATCTAATTCAATACACAGGTTTAAATATGTTGAATTATCTCCCTTTAATAATTTTTTATAAAATGTGCTGAAATGAGTAAGAATATAACTTTGATTAAAAAACTAAATGTCCTTAAATTTAGGGCTCTCAATAACCTAGATATAAATTTAGGGCAGAGAGTCACAGTCATTTGTGGGAAAAATGGTACAGCTAAGTCCACTATCTTGGGCTTATTAGCTCAAATTTTTGGTTTTGAAAGAGATTATATTAAGCAAGTCGATTTATCTTATAGCCCACTTCACCTGAGTTCCTTTAAATCTAGATTTAGTGATCATTTTCGCCTTTCTGAAAAATTTGACTTTGCCGGGGAGCTAGAAGCATCTTATGAAATATATGATGCCTACTTTAGAGCAAATATTTCTCCAAAGTTGAAATTCTATAAATTGAAAGACAGGCCCTTGCCTCGCGCTATCGTGCGAAACAACATTACAACAGAAACCGCAACCAATGAAAGTCGTAATGTAACCCACCCAGTTATTTATTTAAGTTTAAATAGGCTTCTTCCTATAACAAGTCGAACAGACTATAAAACTAAAGATTTAGATTTTTTAAATATTAATTATCAAGAATTTATACGCACAAATAATCAACTCTTATGTAAAACAACAGGCACACAAATCACGCCAACAACTGGCTCATTGGATTCAGTTGTTGTACATGGTGATAACTATAATCATGAAGCAATTTCCGCCGGCGAGGATAATGCTGGGCAAATTATTCAAGCACTATTTTCATTTAAAAGGCTTAAAGAAGAATATCCTGATTACCATGGTGGTCTATTATTAATTGATGAGGCAGATGCTGGTCTATTTCCCGGGGCTCAATACCAATTAAAGGAAATTCTTAATCGATATGCCAAAGAGTTAAACATCCAAATTGTCGTTACTACTCACTCTCCAATCTTAATTGAGGAATACCATAAGTTAGCGAAAACTGATCCTAAAAATTTCAAAACTATTTATCTTTCTAACAAGATGAATAAAATTGAGGTTTTTGAAAACTTCTCTTGGTCTGATATATATGCAGATATTAGCGTAAGAATGAAAGAGCTTAGTCGAGAGCTAGTGTTTCCTGAGACCAATGTATATTTTGAAGACAGTGAAGCACTAGCTTACTTTAATGCTCTAATAATAAAGAAGAAAATTAGAAAGCCACTAAAAATAATGAATGGAATTTCCATGGGATGTGGAAACTACTTAGAATTAATCCGCCAAAAAGTTCCTGAATTTTCAAAACTAAGTTTATTAATATTGGATGGTGATGTACCGCACAAACAGGTGGCAGGTCATAAGAATATTATTAAGCTTCCTGGCGATATTCCCCCGGATCAACTTTTATTTGAGTTTTTATATAAATTGCCAGAAGATCACATATATTGGAATAATGAATTTAGATTTACGAAACTGGTTTTTATTGGATTGCCAAGTGTATCTAAAATATTTCAAGATTTATCTCTAGCAAGTCAGGCTGATGAGGGCTTCTGCTTAAAAACCACAATAATGGATTTCAATTACAATAGCTCAGAAGATGTCCGTATAAGAACATTATTCAAAAACTTTTTTAAATCGGATCAAATTCAAAAACTTATAAGTAACGGTGTGAAAACAAATCCTTATAGGTATATGGTTGCTCAGGCACCTGATATACAAAAGGATTTTAATGATAGGGTCATAAGTGCGACTAAGCATGTTTTAACTAAAAATAAAGGTGTTGCATCGAGTCTAGTGGAAACTTGGTATGAAAATGCTTAAACTCTTCTTACGACCTGTGGAGTCAGCATTTTGAGCATCTATCATACGCCACTCCGCTATCCTGGTGGTAAAGGCAAATTTGCACCGTTTGTTAAAGATTTAATGAAAACAAATAACCTTTCTGGTGATTACCTTGAGCCTTATGCAGGGGGAGCTGGTGTTGCTCTAGATTTATTATTTAATGGGTACTGCAAAAACATACATATCAATGACTTTGATGTAGCTATTTATAATTTTTGGAAAAGCATTACTGAAGATACTGAAAATTTTCTAAAAAAAATAGTTGATACCAATGTAACCATAGAAGAGTGGTTTAAACAAAAAGAAGTCTTGGCCAGCCCTGAAATTCATTCAACCCTTGAACATGGTTTTGCTACATTTTTTCTCAATCGAACTAATCGCTCTGGGATCTTAAAAGGTGGGGTCATTGGTGGAAAGGCTCAGTCTGGTGAGTACAAGCTTGATGCTCGTTTTAATAAAGTAGATCTTGTTAAACGAATTGAAATGATTGGCCAATTTGCTAAACATATTAATGTCTACAATAAGGATGCAGTTGAGCTATTAAATAACGTCGATAGCTTACTACCCTCAGACTCTCTTATCTATTTAGACCCCCCTTACTATGTCAAAGGCCAAGGCTTATATAGAAATTTTTATATGCATGAAGATCATGTTCAAATACGGAAGGCACTAGATTCAGTAAAAACAAACTGGATTGTTTCTTATGATAACTGTCAAGAAATTAAAGATATTTATACTGGGTATGCGCAAGATGATTATTTCTTGAATTATAGTGCATATCATAAAACCAAAGGCTCAGAAGTCATGATCTATGGTCCTTCCATTAAATCGATTGATATTCCAGTCAACAACTAGACCTTAATGTCGCATAAACAACTCACCCCAGCGGTGGGTTTTCTTTTCCCTAAACTTGCTTATAATTCAAACTCCAATAACAATAAACCTATAACTATGAAATACATCACACTTACCACCCTACTCTTATCTTTGACTTTGTCCGGCTGTCAGAAGCAACCAGATGAAGATGTAGATCCGATTGCCACCGCTACAGCTTTTGAGAACTCAGATAATATTCTTAGCAAATACCTGGAAAAGTTAGATTCAGAGTTCACCACTCAAGATGTGCGGGTAAAAATCTTATGCAGAGACTACCCGCGTGAGTATGAAAAGAACTATATGCCTAACTTGTTGAAGCTATCACCCGGTGAATACTCTGAAGTTGCACTTTTGGCTGATATGGATTTGGTTTTGGATCACTACAAAGAGAAAGATGCTATTCAGTGCTAAAGCTTTCTTACTTCTGAAATATTAAATCTTTATATTGGACTTAAGACCTCTCATGACCAGGTCTGTAATAACTAAGTAAAGCATCACTAACCCGCTATCCGCGGGTTTTCTTTATGTAAGGTAAGTGTAACCTTGTCTTTAAATGTTACATTATAACAATTAATATAAAGATACCTATGATTCATAAATAGAAAGGTAAGTATCAATGAAATATTTGTTAGGTGCAGCATTGTTAGGATTAGCAATTACTGGCTGTACTTCAAATCCAAAAAACGAAGTGGTACAAGAAAAAGTTGTGAGCAATACTCCGGCTGAAACTCAGGTAATTAACTTTACCGGTCCAATGGATCTTACAGTTGAACTGAAATCTTCGGATAATTTTGAAACTGCAGAAATGACTGATAATTCTGGCAAGGTTTATCACCTTAAACGAGCTATTTCAGGAAGTGGTATGCGTTTGGCCAATGATGACGGCGTTTCAATTCACTTCAAAGCTGGTGAAGGTATTGTAGAGTTTATGAAAGACAAACCTATCAGTATTACTGAATACAAAAAATAAGATTATTGTTGCAGGACAACCCACCCAGCGGTGGGTTTTCTTTTTAATATATTCAAATTTTCCCTGATATTATGAGCTTAAGACTTTGTGCCAACATTGATCTTAAACCATAAATATCGGAGAAAAATATGCCTTCAATTGAAGAAAAACGCTTAGCTATTGAGATGGCTAATAAAATTATACAAACACGTATCGACCTTAAAAACCCTGCTTACTATAAACAGAATAACCAAGCAGGTGATATCGCGTACTGGAAAGAGGTTTATGAAGAGTGCTTGAAGGTGGTATCACCCAACGATCAAATTTAAACTTTTAATTTTTCAATTAATTCAGCTTGTTGAATAGCCGTGTGTTGCTTGCCGTCAAAGACAAAGGATTCAGCAATGCGGATATATTCTTGTATTAGGACTGGGTCACACACACTAGAGGATACATATGTTTGATATAGATTCGCTCGAAATTCTTCTCTAGTCATCTCAATAAACTCCAAACAACCCATCCCTGTGATGGGTTTTCTTTTGTCTATTAAATCATAATATTTAGCAAATGCTTAATTTTCACTAAATAAATTTAGTAAATACTATTGACTTAATATTTAGTAAATACTAAATTATATCTCGTAGACATTAAAAAAGCACTCAAAGGATTCGAAGTCTTGAGTGCTTTACTTACAGCGAGATCAATTATGAACACAAAATTAACTCCACACAATAGCTTCAAGGTAACTCTGTTTACCGCTGCCTTAACTGTAAGCGCTTTAGCGGTCGCTTTTCATACGGACTTAAATGTTGGACAACCTGCTCCAGCGCAAAACATTCAGTCTGAATACGGCATTATTTCACTAAAAATGCATGACCAAAGTCGTGGTGAAGCAATTCTTAATCTGGATGGATTCCGTTTAAATATCTCTTCATTTGAAGTTCAGGCTTATCCAGATAGCTACGGCGTACCTGGTTCAGAGTTTACTGCAGTCGAAGTAACAGAGCTGGGTGAAATCAATGTATTTGACGCCAATGGCAATCCATATAAAGACTTCACTGATCATCAGGATCACCGCGAAATCAACTCAATGATCACTAGCTACATCATGAAGCATCGTCTGGTGGAGGTTCAGTCATGATCTTAAATTCTGCTGATCAAATCTTTGAAGCGCTTTTGAATGGTCAATCGGTCTACTGGTGTGAATGCGGCTCTGATGACTGGTCTCCTCTAAATGATCGAACTCAAATTAATTTTGTAGATCTTTACACTGGTTTCCTGCAATTCAAAGCAGATGAGCTACCTATAGTTCCAATGCCGATTGAGCTCAACTCAACTCATCGCTACTTCTCTGAATACATCAAGACCTTTGAAGGACTCGAAATATATCGAGTGGGTAAAACGCGTGTGAGCTATTTTGCTTTACGCATCAAAAGCTCTGGAACTATTGCTGACTATTTCTGTAATACGCAGATCTACTCCATTCAGCCTAATGGCTCGTTGAAGAAGATGGATAAATCTCTTACTCCGAAATGGATTTTAGATGGACTGGAAAATGCGCGTGTTGCTATGCGCAAAAACAAGCGTCATCAAGTTTTAGAAAGTACCGGCTTCTTTGCATCGGAAGACTATAAGAACTTTAAACGTAATAACCGTACTGCAGGAGCACGTTGAGATGGCGATTAATATTATTCCAGCGAATCAAGCGCTGCTAGTCCAGGCAATTATTGTTTACCTGTATGCCGATCCTGGCTTAGGTAAAACATCTATCGGCTTTACGGGTGATAAAGCTATTTCATTCGACTTTGACAAAGGTTCTCACCGTACTGGTGAACTTCGTCGCGGTGCTGTAGTTCAGGCTCACCAGTGGTCTGATGTTGCAAACCTCACAATGGCCGATCTTGAACCGTATAACACCATTGTGATTGATACCGTTGGGGCAATGCTTGAAAGCATCAAAATACATTTGATGCTCAATGCGACCAATAAACAGAAAGATGGATCGTTAAAGCTTAAAGCCCAGGGCTTGGCCAACAACATCTTTAAGCAGTACGTGAATACGCTGATCGCATCTGGAAAGGATGTGGTGTTTATCGCCCACGCCTCTGAAGATCAAAGCGGTGACCAAGTAATTTATCGCCCTGATCTGGGTGGTAAGAACCGAAATGAGTTATATCGCATTGCTGACATCATGGGCTATTTGACTACAGTCACCACTGGTGAGGGGAAAAATGCCCGTGTTATTAGCTTTAAGCCTTGCCCTACTCATCACGCTAAAAATGCAGGTGGTTTAGGTGGCGATACTGGTGAAGTATGGGTGCCGGATCTAAAGACCAGTCCTACATTTCTGGCCGATCTTATCAAACAGGCTAAAGACCATATCAACACCCTGACACCTGATCAATTGGCCGCAATCAAGGCTCAAGAAGATCTAGAAAACTGGGTACAAAGCTGTGGTGAGGCCCAATATGCGAGTGATCTAAATCAGCTCACTCAGTCTCTTGAAGACACTCATCTGTATTACAAGAATATGCGTGCTGAACTGGTTCGTCGTGCTCTGGAAATGAAATGCACATTTGATAAACAGCGCAATGCTTGGGTAGATCCACCAGAGTTCAATGGCATTTCTGATGAGCAGCTGGCCGATCTACAGGACTTTATCGATACCTGCGGGCTTGATGCAAAAACAGTGTGTGAACACTTGGGGCTTGATGCTCTCAACCAGATAGAAGCTTCCAAATTTGAAGCTGTAAAAAATGACATAGAACAATTGGCGAAGGGAGCAATGACAGCATGAAAATTTTAAATAGCAAAGAAGCTTTTGAAGCAATGATGGCTGGCCGCAATATCATGTGCCGCGCTGCTGGTGAGTTAATGGATTTTGATGATCTATCTCAATTCCCGGCTACGATTTTCGCTATGCCAGGCTATGAGTTCTGCATCAAGATTGAAACCATGGAACTGGCTGGCATTACCTTCACCAAGCCTTTAACTCTTGATGATGTCGTAGAAGATCAGGAAATCTTTATTATTCATCCTGACCATATCTCACAGGTTAAATACAGCAAACAGTGCATGGAGTATTTCAAAGCTGTCGACAATGGTTTTGCTCAGGCGGATAAAGAAAATGCCGAATTACAATTAGTGGCAATGGGTGAGCTATTTGGTCGAATGATTATCTATCCTCCCACTATAGACAATACAGGCAAACCTAAAAAGAGACGCTCAACCAAAGCTAAGAATGAGACTGAACAGGCTGGCATACCAGCTGGCCCAGGTGATGCTGTACCAGATATTGAAAAACAGCCTGAGCCAGAGCTGATTCAGCCTATTGAAGCCATAGAGCAAGAAGCCACTATTAATACTGAAACTCCAGTTACAGAAATTGAAGCGGATTCAGTTGAAACCGACCGGGTAAAGCTTGTTGAAAAGTTCACTGCACAAATTGATCAGTTTACTAAGGAGGATGACGTTCTTTCATTCCGTCACGTATTTCTGGCCAATGGACACTTAGATCAAAAAGATCAACAGCACTTGTGCAAGCTTACAGAAGATAAATTGCTTGAGCTGGATCCAGAGCAATACACGCCGAAGGTTGAACCTGAACCAATCGCAGATGAAGTCATTGAAGCTCAGCAACCAAGTATGTTTGATCAAATTGAAAATGCCGCACGCAAACAAGCATCAGTGGAAAGTGCTGAACATGGTAGTGCCCCTATTGATCTCTTCTACAAGAAGAAAAAACAGGTTCTGATCAATCGGATCTATGACATGGATTCAGTAGAAACTTTAGAACGACTGGCACCAGCAATACCTGCAGCTAAATTACTTCCAGCTGATCATCAGGAACTACTTAGCCTGTATGCACAGCGCAAAGATGCCTTGATTCAAGCTGCTGAAACTGGGGAGGCTTCATGAGTTACTCCTACTCTTCAATGACCCGCGTGCTGCTTGTGCAGCACAAAGGTCGGGTTAGAACTTACCGCAACATCAACCTATTCGGTATTGATGATTGCCTGCAAAATTTTGCGAACACTTGGGGGTACAGATGATCTTCAAAATTAAAAAGAAGCATGAAGCCGGTTTCAAGTTGTGGTTAGAAAAATTGGGCTACATCAAAAAAGAGCTTGCAGATGGTAGTTCTACGTTTTCAGGCAAAGGCACACGCAAGACGTTGAGTTATGTGCTTTTAAAGAAAGATTTAACAGGTAATGCAGCATGCCAGGTGCTATTTCATGAATATGAAGAGCATCTGGATAACCCTGATTATTTAGATGTGAAGGTGGCGTGATGGAAGTTAAACAATTAGAACCTATGGAAATTGTGCGCAGTGAAATGGGAACTTGGACACATCCAGTTTATTCAAAATACATGAATGAGCATCTGAAAAACGAAGAATACGTAAGTCGTGAAGAGTGGGAAAAATTTAAAAGCCACTTTGGCGTAGACACTGTAATGTTCTGGATGGAGAGCCTTGTTAATTCTGATGATTGGGAAATCATGATGGATGATTCCGATATCACCAAATGGGACCCGATTGCACCAAACGGCTTTTTCTTAATTGATATCAATTTTAGTGAAGATGATGCCTATGCCATTTTCGCTCGAAATAAGTATGAAAGCGAGGTGGCGTGATGGATATTCAAAGAATTAAAGAATTGGCTTTGGCAAACGGATTTTCTTTAAAGCCACAAGCAAGTGGAAACATGGACTTAAACGCATATGTTTATGACTTCGCAAATGCTGTTGAGCAGGAAGCCAAAGCCCAAGCGGTGCCGGAAGGGTTTGTTTTGGTGTCAAAGGATACGCTGAATAAAGCACTCAATCCCAATGATTATGATGAAGCTGTTTGTTCTGCAAATGAGCTTTTAGCAGTAATCGAAGCACAGGAGCTAGCCAATGACTGAAACAAAAACAGCCGTTGCAAACTTCGCTATCGGTGAGCTGCATAAAGAACTGCCTTTCGACTTACTGTTTAACAACGCCGAAGCTGAAATATTCTTTGCGTTCGTGGATGAATACAAAGGTGATATTGGCCTGCCAATCACTCACAAGAACGGCCTAATAGCAGTTCAAGTAAACAGTGGTAATGTCAGCGCGATTTACGACATGCTTGCGCGCCATGTTGAGATGTATGTGCAGCCAGTGCCGTGCATCAATACACTTATCAAGAGCGGGCAGTTTGATCGGGATTTTAAAGATGTGTTTGGGTTGTCGGAATCAGTAAAGCAAAGCTTAAAGGAGATTTCATAATGGGAGCAGCTATGAAAATTGATGATCCAGTTGATATCAGTTTTATGTTACTCATGAAGTATCGTAAACCTGTGATCAAACTTGAAGAGCTCTTGCCGGATTACTTGCCTCATCTTACAATTGAACAGGCAAATAAACGCGCAAACAAATGTACTCTTCCATTTCCTGCATTTAAGTCAGATGGACGTAACTCACCTTTTTATGTTCATCTAAGTGATGTAGCATTCTGGCTTGAAGCAATACAAAAAGAGTCTAAGAAAGACTGGGTAGCAATGAACCATTGATTGCTAAATTATTGATTAATTGCCGCATGGTTGCACCTATTTTGCACCTTGCACCATGTGGCTATTCAGTAAGATTCTAATAAATAATAATTTTTATAATGTATATGTGATTAATCTATCCCACCTGCCATCGGGGCGACAATCAAATTGTTGGACAGTTGATATGGACCAATATACATATAAATTCATCACTTTTTTGATGGGCATAGTATACTGCATCTGCCTTATTCGCTCATCTTTTCAATTAATTTACCACACCATGAATAAAACTTTTGCTGATTGTTTTTCTGTTAAGTCATTGTCTGTACTTGCACTTTCTCTGGGTCTTGCCGGCTGTGGCAATGGCTCATGGTGGTCAAAAGATGATGAACCGACACTTGAAGTTGAACATATTCGTAAAGCAATTCCGAGTCGGGTAAATCAGCGTGAGTCCTGGGCACAAGATATTTACGACATCACCGAACAGCTGGGTATTCCTCAAACCAAGGAAAATGTCTGCACGATTGTGGCCGTGGTCGATCAGGAATCCAATTTTGTGGCAGACCCTACAGTACCAGGTCTGGGAGAAAAAGCGGTTAAAGAAGTTCAGGATCGTCTTGAAGAAAAATTTAAAGATAAACTCGGACAAGCAATCGGTGGAACAGTTGCGGGATATTTCCAGGAAGTACTCAAGAACCATCCAAGCCCAGAAGATAACTATTTAAGCCAGATGCGCCGGGTAAAAACCGAACGCGAACTGGATGAGTTATATCGTGAAATATTTGACTATATGTCGAAGCATTACCATGTCAGCGCACTGACCGGTGCTGCAAAACTGGTCGGCCAGAACATTGGCGAGAAAATGAATCCGATTACCACTTTGGGTTCAATGCAAGTGCATATTAGTTATGTCAAGGAATATAAACGTCAAGGTGGCAACATCGCAGCCTTACGCTCCGATGTCTATACGCAATATGGCGGCCTATATTACGGGATTCATCGTCTGATGATGTATCCTGCAGATTATGACAAACCGATCTACCGTTTTGCAGACTATAACTCGGGCATGTATTCCAGCCGAAATGCCGCTTTTCAGAGCATGCTCAATGATTTAACTGAAGCTGAACTCGATCTGGATGGCGATTTATTACTCTATAACAAAGATGGCGCGATCCGTTCGCAGAAGAGTCAATCCGAGCGTGAGCTGATCAGTGTATTTGCGAAAAATAATTTTATTATTACCGAACGTCAAATCCGCGCCGATTTAAAGAAAGAAAAAGAGAAAGATTTTGAAGATACCATGACCTATCGTGGGATCAGCAAGCTCTATCAGGAAAAAACAGGCAAAGATCCGATGTATGCAATCATGCCGGAAGTGGTCATTTCTGGACCAAAACTGAGTCGTGATTACAATACCAACTGGTTTGCCACCCGTGTCGATGGTCGATATCAAACATGCATGCGCAAAATCAAACACCTAAAACTCTAGCCTTATTTGATTTTGATGGCACCCTGTATACAGACGACAGTTTTACCGGGTTCATTTTCTATGCCTTGAAAAAACGGCATATTTTAAGACGCGGCATTCGTCTCCTGCCCTGGATTCAGGCCTATTATCTGAAGCTGTACCCTGCCCATGCGATGCGTCCAAAATTGTATGGCAACATGTTTAAGGACAGCGATGCAGAAGAAATTTTACAACTGGCGCAGGACTATGCCCAGCAGCTGGTCTTTAAGTTTAATCCAAAACTGTTGCAGCAACTTCGGCAACATCAGCAACTGGGTCATGAGATCGCGCTGGTTTCAGCATCACTGGATTTATACTTGAAACCGGTCTGTACCTATTTAAATATCGATTTACTGTGTAGCGAAGTTGAAATCAAAGCTGGAAAAATAACAGGATTTTATCAGACTCCAGATTGTAGTAATGCGCAGAAGAAACTGAGAATTTTAGAAAAATATCGTCTGGAAGATTATGCTGAAATTTATGCCTATGGTAACAGCGAAGAAGATCAGGAAATGCTGAGTTTGGCACATCAACGCTATCTGGAAGGACAAGATCAGCAATTGCCAAAAATTAATCTACCATCCGATTCAATGACATATTAGGGCTTTAAAATTTCCGCTTTATTGATACGCCATAATAATCTTTAACAAGCACTTAAATGACAGATGAGTTGTCGCTCAATGATACTTTTAAGGCAGATCTGATGACTGAATCATCCAGACTTTTTTGTTTAAATATAAGCTTCATCCATAAAAAAACCACCTCAAATAAGGTGGTTTTTAGCTTTAAGAAATATTATTTCTTAAACGGAAATGCATATTTCACAATACGTTTGATTACGCTGCCATACTGTTTTACCAGACTGGCATTGTTGTAGTTCAAACCATATTTTTCACACACCGCCTGAACTTTTGGCGCCATTTGGCGGTAACGACGGGCAGGCACATCAGGATACAGATGATGTTCAATCTGGTGACTTAAATGACCCGTCAAGATATGGAATGCTTCAGAACCGGTCAGGTTAGATGAACCACGAATCTGGCGCATATACCAGTGACCACGGCTCTCATTTTGCAGTACCGATTTCGGGAACACCTCTACATCTTTGGTAAAGTGGCCACAGAAAATAATACTGAACGTCCAGATATTACGCAGACCATTGGCCACCATATTACCCGTCAAAACTGGCAAAGCAGCAGGACCTGCAATCAATGGAAAGAACACATAATCTTTAAACAATTGTTTACCGATTTTGTTCTGCATTGGGCGCCATTCTTCTTTGGTCTGCTCTTTGCTTTTGCGACCTTTGAAATATTTACCCAATTCAAGGTTCTGAATGGCCACGCCCCACTGGAACAGCAAACAGAATGGCACCGCATAAATCGGTTGTAATAAATAACCCGGTTTCCAGCGCTGTTCTGGGAACAGACGCAATAGACCATAACCGATATCATCATCCATACCTTTAATATTGGTATAAGTATGATGTTTAAAGTTATGGGTTTGACGCCAGTTATCCGAAGTACCTACGATATCCCATTCATAGGTCTGACCATTCATTTTAGGATCATTCATCCAGTCATACTGACCATGCATGACATTGTGACCCAGTTCCATGTTTTCCATGATTTTGGCAAAGCCTAATAGACCTGTGCCTAGCAACCATGCTGGTGGGAACCAGCCTGCAAACAATAGCGCACGACCGGCAATTGATGAATAACGGATGGTTGAATAGACACGACGGATATATTTCGCGTCTTTTTCACCTAAATCATCCAGCACTTCTTGCTTGATCGCATCAAGTTCACGTGCAAGTTCATCGAGTTCTACTTGTGATAATTCACGGTTTTTAGGATTTTTAAAATATTGAAATTTTACTGGCATATTCATAGGATAAAACTCGCTTATAGGTCGATGACTAGATCAGTCTGCGCTGAGTTAACACAAATTTTGAGCAGATTACCTGGCTCAGTATTTCGTGCGCCGTTTACCAAATTCTTGGTCGAACCTTCCACTTTATTGCAGGCGCATTTATTACAAATGCCCATACGGCAACCATGTGTCGGTTTGATATTTTGTTGTTCCAGACTCACCAAAATGGACTGGCCTTTTGGAATACTGACAATTTTTTTCGACTGAGTCAGGGTGACATTAATAAAGCCGATATCAGATTGATCCGCCAGACTCATGCTAAAGGCTTCACCCTTAAACTCTTTGGCTGAAGCAAACAGCTGCTCTGCAGTCGATACAAAACCTGACGGGCCGCAGCAATAGACCGTGCTATTTTCCAGATTTTGCAAATCTGTCAGATAAGTTTCATTCAGACGAGCTGCCGCAGCTTGTTCTTGCGTGGCATAAACATGAAATGAGAAATTTGCATGTTTCTGAGCAAGTTCTTCGAAACGTGCTTTAAATGCTGCATCTTGATGTTTTTTAACCCAGTACCACAAGCTCACTGGTGTTGATAATTCACCCTTTTTGCTCAGGCTTTCCAGCATGCTCAGCATTGGGGTAATCCCGCTGCCTGCTGCAAGCAAGATCAGTGGACTCGCCTGCTGAGGCACAGTCATATCGCCATAAGGCTGACCAAATTCGATGACATCACCCACTTGCGCCTGCTCTGCAAACCAGGTGCTGACTTTACCGGCATGGACTTTTTTCACAGTCAATAACACATGCTGGGCATCTACATGGGTCAAACTATAGCTACGTTCATAACGGATGCCCTTCACCACCACATAGACCGGATGGTGTTGCCCCGCTTTACCAAACTTAAATAAACGATTCACTTGAATTTTCAGACTCAGCATATCCTGTGCAGCATTTTCCTTGTGCACAATCTTGCCCAATGGCTGATTCAACGACCATATAGGATTGAGTTTCTGAATCCAGAAATTAATCGCATGCTGATCGATGACACTGTCAGACAGTGCATTCAGCGGCATTTTAAGTTTTTGGAGTACATGCATCGTTATCGACATCATCTTGAGGTTTTGAATTATTATACACATGTATATATATTTGTATATACATGTGTATTGTTTCCATTCATTTCACAAGCCTGTCGTGCTCGGTTATAATCAAACGATTCATGCATGAACCTATTGATGAACGAGCCTTCAATGAAAATAAGCAGTGACGCATCTCTACTACAATCGAAAAGCATTGATGAGCCGATTATCGTACGGAGTGTCGGTCGCAAGGCCACCATTACCAAAGAAGAACTGTTTCAGGCAGCATTAAACCTGATTGGTCCACAAAAAAGTATTGCATCGTTGAGCCTGCGCGAAGTCGCACGTGAGGCCGGCATTGCGCCAAACAGTTTCTATCGTCATTTTAAAGATATTGATGAGCTGGCCATTGAGCTGATTGATCGTGCCGGGATTGTATTACGTCAGATTTTGCATGAAGCACGCTTAAAAGCCTCCCGACAAAGCAGTATTATTCGTAGTTCGGTCGAAATTTTTATTGCTCAGCTGGATGCAGATGAAGGCAATTTAAGCCTGTTATTGCGTGAAGGTTATACCGGTTCAAAATCGTATAAACAGGCTGTAGAACGCCAGTTAAATTATTTTCAGCAGGAATTGCAGGATGATTTGATTCGTCTGGAACGCCTGAATAATAGAAAGTTATTACATGCCGATATTGCCGCCAAAGCCATTACTCAACTGGTGTTTAACATGGGGGCCAATGTCATTGACATGCCGGCTGAAGACCGCCAGGAAATTGCCGAACAGACCATGCTCATGATTCGGATGATTCTGGAAGGCGCTCGCCATCTGGAAGATTCGCAGCTGCGTTAATTTTCCAATTTGCGTAAAATGATATAAAAAGAGACGTACTAGACGGATTACTGTCCCAAAGTTAAAGTGATTAGCTTTAAGTTACGCGCGTGTGGCAGGGATGCCACACACTACCTATCACGACAGGACGTCGTGTATGGGTAATAAGAGACTTTTGCCTACTTTGGGGCTTTCCAAAGTAGGGTTGCGCCTGCACAAATCCATTTAAACTTTTAAAGGAAAGATGAGGCTGCGCAATATCCAAGTATAAATATCAGATATTTAAAAACACTATCGAATTGCTTTTATTACTCCATACAATTCAAACTATAGCCTAGTTAAAATTGTGCAACAGTAGTGGTACCAGTCGTCTCTTTTTTATGACGATTACAACAATACAAGTTGAGCTTTGACCGCCTTTGCAGTCGCTTCCGGATACTCAAGCGGAAACATATGTCCGCCTTCGACCACTGAATAATTGATCCGATAAATCTTGTGCATGCCTTGCGGCAAACCCTGCTGATAAAACTGGCTCTGCTCTGCAGTCATCAGATGAATCGGCACTTCAGGTGGTCGTCTTGGCGTACGCCACCACCATGCCGGTACAGTCCGGAAAATCTCCGCTTCTACCTGTTTTGGAATGCTCAAAGTCACCCCACCGCGTTCAGGTTCTGGCTGAATGCCACTCTCGATATAATCAGCAAAACATTGCTCATCAAAATTGCTAAATAAGCGGTTTGATCTGAGTGCATCAACTGCGGCCTGTTTCGATGGCCAGTGATCCTTGCGTTTTAGCGTAATTCCTGCAGGTGTATAGCGATCGATACTTTTCAGATTCAGCTTTTTAACCAGTTCAAACATGGCGCTGTTTTTTCCAATAATAAATGGCGGATCCATAATTAACAGTTTGGAAAACAGTTCCGGACGTCGATACGCTGCCATCAAAGTCACCAGACCACCAAAGGAATGTCCAAGACCCACCACCTGCTGCTGAGGAAATTGCTGCTCGATATCTGCAATGACTTCATCGACCAGATAGCGCCAGTCTGGCGTAATCGGATATTGCGACTTCATGCCAATCAAGGGAATCGCTTTGACCTCATATTCTGGCTGGAAACAGTCCAGAAATTTCTGATAGGTTGCCGCAGGGATGCCATTGGCATGGGTAAAATGTAGGGCTTGTTTCATTATTTTCCAAACGCAGCGCGTATTCATCCTGAAATCATCGGATGAGCTTACTGATCTGAAAAGTCATGTGATAGTGCCAAAACGCTCAAAGCATGACCTTGAAGTCAGCTCTATTTATTCCGTTAAATGAATTTAAGATTTATTTCTGCGATACCGTCAAATGCTGCATGGCTAGAAAAGTCGCGCCGCAACTGGTCTTATCCCCTGCGATAAGCATTGCCCGTCCTTTGACAGTAATAGATAAATTGCTGGAGATTGCGGTGACCATGGTCTGGCATTTGGGACAATAATGCGTCATGCCATTCATAATCAAAGACGGCTCACCTTCCACCACAATACCACCGTGGGTGGTTTTGGCTCCGAGACCAATAAAGGCTTTGGACATGTTTATTATTTCTGGTTATTGGTTAGAGTGATTTTAAGCACAAGAAAAATGACAGGCCAGTATTCCCCGACCAAAACAATATAAAAGCCGAATTTCGGCCATAAAAAAAGCAGCCCGAAAGCTGCATTTTTTAATTGCTTAAAACTTAAGGCTTGACGACTACCATCACCTGGATTGCTTCCGGGGTCACAGATAAACCATCCAGTAGGCCGAGACCTTCTTTCTGCAACTTCTGTAAACGTGAAATTTCATCTTCACGGATACTTGGATTAAACTGTTTCAGATAGGTCAGACGGTCAATTTCATATTGCCATTTATTACCATACACTTCTTTGGCTTGCTGCTTGAAGTTTGGCAATGCACTACGTGCCAGTTCAAGTGCTTGCTGATAACGTGCCTCAATCACATCACGACGTGCTTTCACTACTTGGCGGCAGCTGTTGCCATCTAAATGATGCAGATACGGTTTTAAAATTTCAGGCGCAATTTTTTGTGAAAGATCCTGACCTTTCTCGCTTAATAACACACGAACCAATTGTTGCGGCAGGCTTGATGGCAAGTTCAATGCTTTCGGTGCAACCACATCGACCTTGAACCAGACTTCCAGCAATACCGAACCTTGTGGCAGTGCCGCAGATTTTAATACCGCAACGTTGGTGCTACCAAAGCCTTGAGTATTGATCATTTCCATCACACTTTCAGTGAATGGATGTTCCAGGGTCAGGTATTGCGCATCTTCGCGGATTTGTGCCTGATCACGATAGAAAGTGGCAGTGATGCCTTCTTCATCCAGTGTCAAACCTTGAACCTGCATTTGATCTGTCGGCTTGATGATCACGGTACCGTTACTTTGCTCGTCAAAGTCAATATTCGTGGACGCCATAAAGCGTTTCATGAAGATCGGCAAAGTAGTATTGTCATCATAGTCTTCAAGCGCGTTGACAATTTCCTGTGCCACCACCGGACGGCAAGAGTTGTACTCTAGCAAACGGTCACGACCTTCCTGCAATTCAGCTTCCAAAGCTTCACGTTGTACGCTGACTTCTTCCAGCAGGTCTTCAAACGCTTGACCTTTGTCTGCCAATAGACAGTCTTTCAAGCGAACAATAAAGTTTTCTTGCAAGGTTTGTGCAGTTGGGGAAATATTGCCGAAAATATTCAAGGCTTCGTTATACCAGCGGAACATACGTTCTTGCGCAGTTCCCACCAGATACGGCACATGAATCTGAATCCGGTTTTCCTGACCAATACGATCCAGACGGCCAATACGCTGTTCTAAAACGTCCGGGTTGGCAGGAAGATCGAACAGAATCAGGTCAGATGCAAACTGGAAGTTACGCCCTTCTGAACCAATTTCCGAACAAAGTAAAATCTGCGCGCCATACGAATCTTCAGCAAAATAAGCGGCAGCCTGATCACGTTCTAGCAGACTCATGCCTTCATGGAACATTGCAGTACGGATACCGGCATGTAGACGAAGTACATTTTCCAGCGCTTCAACCACTGGCCCGCTACGTGCAATCAGCAAGACTTTCTTGTGTTTTAAATCAGTACGTAAACGCTCCATCAGCCACATCACGCGTGGATCGGCTTCCATCCATGCGCCATCGAGCTGGGCTTCTTCAGGCCACATCTGCTCACGCAATTTACCATCTTTCGACCAGTGTTCTGGTGCTGGTAATGGTGCCGGCTGACAGTCACGACCCGGGAAGCCCTGAATGGCTTCACGCGTATTACGAAACAGGATACGACCGGTACCATGACGGTCTAAAAGTTCGTGAATGGCACGGAAACGCTGCTCAGGATGATCTTCAATTGGATGACCCAACAAGGCCTCAATCGCAGTCAAATGTTCTGCTTCAAGTGGCAGATTTGACATCAACACTTCTGCAATTTTAGCCGTGTGCTGATATTGCGCTTCTTCATCCAGGAAACGATCCAGCGAGTTAAAGCGCTGCGGATCGAGTAAACGCAGACGTGCAAAGTGACTTTCTACACCGAGCTGTTCCGGTGTTGCCGTCAATAACAATACGCCCGGCGTATGTTCAGCCAGTTCTTCGACCAGATCATAACGGTCATTACCGCCATCTTCTTCGCTCCACATCAAATGATGTGCTTCATCGACCACCAGCAAGTCGAAACCGGCTTCGAGCGCCTGTTCACGCAGATCTTCATGGTCGACCATCAAATCGACAGAGGCAATAATTTTTTGTTCGGTCAGGAATGGGTTTTGTTCAGGATCATGCTCTTTGATTGATGCAGTACGGGTCAAATCAAATAACGAGAACTCAAGATTGAAACGACGGCGCATCTCAATCATCCACTGATATTGCAGCGAATCTGGTACTAAAATCAGGATGCGTTCAGAACGGCCAGTTTTCAGCTGTTGATGGATGATCAGGCCAGCTTCGATGGTTTTACCCAGACCGACTTCATCGGCCAGTAATACACGCGGAGCAAAACGCTGACCGACTTCATGCGCAATATACAACTGGTGCGGAATCAGGCCGACACGTGAACCGACCAAACCGCGCAGTGGACTGCTTTGCATATTGGCCTGCATCAGCAGCGCTTCAATGCGCAAGTCATACCATTCTTTATAATCGACCTGACTGGCCAGTAGACGGTCTAGAGGCTTGGACAGCTGGATGGTGGCACCAATGCGGGTTTCATTCAGCGATTTACGTTCTTCAGTCCCATCTTCCAGGGTACGAATGACGTGATAACGCACCACGCCATTGCGGTCTTCCACGGATTCTACAATCCATTTGGTTCCTTCCTGATCCTGTAATTCATCTTTCACATTAAATACGATACGAGATAAGGGTGCATTGCTACGTGCATAGACGCGAGTTTCATCGCTTTTCGGGAATAAAATGCTAACCGACCGCTCATCAACATCAATAAGAACGCCTAAACCGAGTTCTGTTTCAGTATCTGATAACCAACGTTGACCAATAGCAAATTGCTGCAATTTTTCCACCTTTATCTTAAGTACAAGATTATGAATATTAGGCTCAATCACGAAACGTCATTGGAGCAAAATTTCACACCTTCAAGCAATGTATTTTGACATAAAGCCCACTAAAAAGTGAGCATAATTCACGCCGATTCAAGAAGTATTTCCTAGAACGGCGCCGGACAATAAAATTCGACCAGCTGATCTGTTTGAGGATGATAAAAACTCAAACGTTCAGCATGTAAATGTAGACGCGAGCTGAGCTGTTGCTGTTCAGGTGTCGCATATAAGGTATCGCCGATAATCGGATGTCCCAGATATTGCATATGCACACGCAACTGATGCGAACGGCCGGTAATTGGCGTAAGTTTCACCCGAGTCACGGCTTGTCCCTGAATATTAAAGTGTTCGATCGCCTGCCAATGCGTGATGGCCGGCTTGTTATGTGCGGGATCTGCGATATGTAAGGGCGGACGGCTTGGGTCATATACCACGGGCACCTCAATGCTACCTTCACCTTCGAGTGTACCGGCAACCACGGCCTGATAGGTTTTGTCGGTCTGGCGTTCCTGAAACTGGCGGGAAATGGTTTTTTGTCCCCATTTTGTGAGACCAAACACGAGAATGCCGGAAGTATCGCGATCCAGTCGATGGATCAGTAAGGTTTTTGGTTCTATTTTTAATAATCGGTTAATCAGGCAATCTTGTAAATCTTCTGTTTTCCCGGGAACTGTGAGTAAACCTGCAGGTTTGTGGATGACCATGAAATCGTCATCACAATGTATCAGATGTTCGGTTAGAAAATTACTCAAAGTTCAATCCCAGGCTGATCGCGAAAAACAAGGCGGCCATGATAGAAAGCTTCGCCCATAATTACAATGCGCTTTTATGTAAATGCTGATGAAATTTCCGATTTAGGTCATAAAAATGCTCAATCGCAGCGTATCAACCTGAGGATTGTAAAATGAAGCCTGCCAATTCATGCAAAGATGCATGCTGTCGTACATCTTCATAACGAATATTGGCACCATGTGCACGCCATACACCGACCAAACTCACCACGGCTACAGAGTCCAATCCATAATTTCTTAAATCGACATAGGGATCAATCTCCAGAGCATCTATGTCTAGCTGTTCTGCCACAGCCAACATAATACCTTTGGTTGATAAGACATAGTCTGAGGGCGCACTTAAATCCCACAACCGGGTCAGACTATAAGTATTTAAGTGATGCACACCTTGACTGGAAATATTTTCGATCCACTGAATATGCTGTTCCTGATTGGCCAATAAGATCGCGTCATCGACCACACCAATTTGATCTGTCACACTCATCAAATGCGGTAAGATTTGCTTGAGCATCGGTGTGACCTGCCCTGTAAAAATCAGTTGTGGATGCGTGGAGGCATATTCACCAAGCTGTTGCATGCCCTGCATCAGGTCATCACCATATAAATCGACAATGGGAATATCCAGTGCTTTGGCTTTATTGGTCA
This sequence comes from Acinetobacter sp. YH12200, assembly GCF_013418175.1. Taxonomy (NCBI): domain Bacteria; kingdom Pseudomonadati; phylum Pseudomonadota; class Gammaproteobacteria; order Moraxellales; family Moraxellaceae; genus Acinetobacter; species Acinetobacter sp. YH12200. The sequence goes on along the minus strand of NZ_VPCO01000014.1, from coordinate 24,250 downwards.
GTTGAATCAAATTTGCCATGAGTGCACTTTCTTGTATGCCCTGTTGCATACGCAAGTTTTGTAATCCGACTAAGACCAAAACCGATTGGTTCGATGCAAGCTGCCATTTGGCTTGAGATGGGGCAAGTTGGATTTTTTTGGGCATTGGGTACAGCATGGGAGACTCTTTGGCTTCAGACAGTCGGCTTTTTCGTAACTGTATATGCTAACTCAGATTGAGGGTTACTCAATACTTTAAAAGTCAACAGAGCTATATTTAAAAAATTAAAAGCAAAAATGCTTGTATCTATATTCAGATACATTCAGTCATTATATACAAACTGATTAAATGAATTTTAAACTAAACCTTTCATTTTATATTGTCATGTTATTATGGTCTTTAATAAAAATAATAACCAAATAATAATGAGAGCATTAATAACAGTCGGCTGTAAAACCGATCATGGGGGAATCATTACTTTTGGCGACCCTTCCTTTCTGGTGGAAGGAAAAGCTGTGCATTTGGATGGAATGGTACATTATTGTCCTAAATGTAATGTCCTAGCGAAAGCTCTTGCTTCTAACCGAGGCTTTATAGTCGTCCTGGGTAGAAGCATTGTTGCGGCAGGAGACACATCAACTTGTGGTTCAAAATTTCTAAAAACTTCTGATTTGGCTGTCATAAGTAATGGTATTATCTCAAGTAAAATTGATCAATTAATATCAGATACAGCTACTAAATACATTGAAGAAAAAGAAGAAAAGATCATTAATAATATTTATTGGAGTTATGGAGATAACCTTATTCTTCTAAAAAGAAAATCTAGATTTTTTGATGACTTGAATTTGCATATAGAAACTTCAGGTTATGCACAAGGAGATACTATTGATATAGAAATAAAACCAGAATCTTCTGAGATAAACTCATTTCATCCATTTACGATTTCACTTGATATTGATGCTGAAGGTAAGGGAGTGCTTAAAAATATTTTTAAAGGAAAAACTATATTAATTGATACGGAATATTAAATATGGTGAGTATAACTGCAAGGGCTGGTGGTCGGTCTTCGACCATACAAGCAAAAAGACCTTTATTTTCCGAATTATGGAAATATTATCCGGTAAAAATGTCAGCAAGTGATGTGTATTCTATGGTGGGAGGTCAAGCTATGGCTTTATATCAAGAAAATCCTACAGGATACGCAAATGCTTGTGCTTTAAGATTAAGTAGATCTTTCAACTACGGCGGAATGCCAATTAAACAGTCAACCAGAGGTTATAAAGTCAGAGGCGCTGATCATAAACCTTATTTACTTAGGGTTCGCGAGATGATCAGCTTTGTTGAACAAAATTTAGGAACTGCAGATCTCTCCTTCAAGCCTCAAAATAACCAGGATTTATCATCACAATTAAAAGGGAAAAAAGGAATTATTATTTTTAAAGTCTCTGGTTGGGGAGATGCTTCTGGACATGTCACTTTATGGAATGGAAATGATTGTGGAGATAGTTGCTACTTTATTCATGATACACCGAGCCTAAGAACCACAGATATTCTGTTTTGGAATTTAAGATAATGAAAATAATTGCTGTACTTTTTAGTTGTCTAGTGATGAGTGCATGTTATGCAAAAGACTTAATTCCATCCATATCAAATGAGGATGAGCTCAATATCAAAAATTTTGGCTTTAGTTATTGTCTGACGAGGGCTCAGGATCAATCCCTCAGTTCTGAGGCTGCTCTAGCGATGGGCGGGTATTTCCAACAGGGTTCATATGAAGAACCCGCGTATAAAAATTTGAAAGAATATATAAACCAATCTATGAAAGCAAAAACTGAGGTGTATAAAAATCAAGCAAGGCCAGCCATATTAATGAGCTGTTTAGAGCTGTATAACTCGACAGAATATAATGAAATGGTTAAACAACAGCATCACTATCTTATCCGATAGTTATTTTTAACTTAGACTTGAGAAGATAAGTACATTCTCAAGCGTATAATGTTTAGCCCTGCTGCGCCAAAAACTTCTTAATCGCCACCTGCGCAATCTCAGCGTCCTCAAATGATTTCACACCTGATACACCCATCGCACCCACTAATTGCCCTTGATACAGAATCGGTTCGCCACCTTCCAGCATTCCCGAGAAACTTTCCATAGTCAGAAAGCCCATCTGCCCGCCTTTGATAATATCTTCAAACAGCTTGGATGGACGACGACTCATCGCCGAGCATCTGGCTTTTTCAATGGCCAGATTTGCAGTCATCGGTGCTGCACCATCCATACGTTTCATCGCAAGCAAATTGCCCGTTTCATCGACTAAGGCAATACTGACATTGAAGCTGTTCTGAATTGCATATTGATGGGCGTGATCCAATAGAAATTCCGCATCACTTAGAGTCAAATAATGTTTGGTTTGCATGAATGAATATCCCTAATTTTAGAATTTAATCTCCCCTAACCCTGAGTCAGATATGGCGCAAGGAAAAGAGGAGTAAATTTTATTATTTGTACAGATAAAACTCCCTCCTTTAAAAAGGTGAAAAGCACCGCTTCGCAAGAGGGAGGATTTTAAAAAAATTAAAATTTAAGCTTTCATCTCAGCAAAAGTCTCGATCGCAGCCTGAATGGTAAATTCAATATCTTCATCGCTGTGTGCAGCCGAGAAGAAGCCAGCTTCGAATGCAGAAGGTGCTAAATTCACACCCCGATTCAACATGCCATGGAAAAATTTACGAAAAGCATCGACATCACATTTCAACATCGAATCAAAGCTGGTGATGTCTTCCTGATCGGTGAAGTACAGACCAAACATCCCACCGACCTGTTGGGTTTTAAAGGGTACGCCCGCCTCGTCCGCTGCTGCTTGTAAACCTGCAAGAAGTTTTGACAACTGCGCAGATAGGTTTTCATAGAAACCTTCAGCACGAAGATGCTTGAACATCTCAATCCCGGCACGCATTGCCAATGGATTACCCGACAATGTTCCTGCTTGATACACTTTACCCAGTGGCGCAATGCATTCCATCACTTCACGTTTACCGCCAAAGGCACCGACTGGCAGACCTGCACCAATGATTTTACCCAATGTGGTTAAATCCGGAGTTACGCCATAATGTGCCTGCGCACCGCCTAAGCCAACACGGAAACCGGTCATCACTTCGTCGATGATAAAGACTGAACCATGCTCATCACAAACATCACGAATCGCTTGCAGAAAACCGTCAATTGGTTTCACCAGATTCATGTTGCCTGCCACAGGCTCCACAATCACGCCGGCAATTTCAGCACCAAACTTGGCAAAGCATTCTTTTAAAGTCGCAATGTCATTGTATGGAAGCGTGATGGTATGCTTGGCAAAATCAGCTGGCACACCCGCAGATGTCGCTTCGCCCTCACCTTTAGTTAACAAGCCCGAACCTGCTTTTACAAGAAGCGAGTCTGAGTGACCGTGATAACAGCCTTCAAATTTTACAATCTTGTCACGGCCGGTATAACCGCGCGCTAAACGAATCGCTGTCATGGTGGCTTCCGTGCCCGAGTTGGTCATACGTACCAATTCAATCGACGGCATGATCTCGCAAATAATATCGGCAAGCGTGGTTTCATGAACTGTTGGCGCACCAAAGCTTAAACCATCTACTGCGGCCTGTTGAACGGCTTGAATAATTGCAGGATGGGCGTGACCCAGAATCATCGGTCCCCATGAACCGACATAGTCCACATAACGTTTTCCGTCTACATCATACAAATATGCGCCTTGGGCTTTTTCGATAAAGACCGGTGTACCACCGACGCCGTTAAATGCGCGTACAGGTGAGTTGACGCCACCCGGAATATGTTTATTGGCTTGTTTGAACAATTGTTCTTGCTTTGGAGATAAGCTCATGAAGGCACTCGACTCAAAATTAAATCAATCAAAAAATTTTATGCTGTAGCTTGAAAAAGCGCAGACCATTCATCTAAACGTTCAGGAATGGCATTCATCGGTAAGCCCAATATATCACTAATCACGGCGCAATAATCCGCACCTGACTCAATGACTTCTTTGGAATTTTCAACCGTTAAACCGCCAATGGCACATAAAGGCACGTTCAATTTCTCTTTGGCCAGTTTTAAGGTTTCCAAGCCAATATTACCGGCTTCAGGTTTACTGTCGGTGGCATAGATGGCACCAAATGCCACATAGTTTGCACCATCGGCAATGGCCCGTTCAGCCAGCTCAAGCGAGTTATTACAGCTACGACCAATCAAGACATTTTTCGGCAAGCGTGCAACTGCCTCGACAATAGACCCGTCATCCTGACCCAAATGCACACCCACCCCGTATTTAACGGCCATTTCAAGATCATCATTAATCACAAAAAGCACACCATATTCAGCACACATGGCTTTCATATACTCGATTTCGTAAATTTGATCTTGTTTGGCGACTTTTTTACGGCGATATTGCAATACTGCAATGCCGCCATTGGCCATTGCGCCTTCCAGTTTTGCCAATAAAAGTTCTACGGGATCATCATTGGTAATTAAATATAAACCGCGCATCTTGCTCGCCACTTGCTAGGATGGCTCTATTATAGGCATAACTCGGTTTAATTGCCGCAGTCCTGCTGTTTCCGCGACCGGGTAGCAACAGATTTGCAGTTTTTTAGCGCAATTTTCCAGTTAAATCTAAAATATCACCATTTTCAGGGATATACCGACTATAAAATATGGGTTTTAATCGCTTTATAACAAAAATAATAAAGTGTTAATGCTTACGCCCTCCGACAAACGCTTTTAGGATTTTGCAGATAACTTGGTGGAGAAGTTGCAAAATTCTAAGAGCGGTTTTTTTTGCCTTTAAATTTTCAATATTGTTAAGCCTCTTTAAGATTAAACTCAAAAAGATTAAAAAATACCCAATTTCAGGGATGGCCCAATTAGCGCGAAAAGACTTAAATAGCGTTAGACACAGAAAATAACCAGAAAAATAAATACCTGTGTTGGTGACACCCGATCCTTTCTAGTTTTGAATAATACGTTTGTGGGGAGACGTTTCAAAGCTAGAAAGGATCATTTTCTTTATGTATGATCCGCATGACTTGTTCTATGAATATTTACGCAATAATGGCAACGAAGTCAGTAAATTTATTTAAAAAATAGAGATATAAAAAAAGCCCGGAGAAGGTCGCTCCAGGCTTGGAAAACTGTTTTATTCAGTAAACTATAACTTTTGATCAAATTCCATCAAACTGAATAAGCAATAACACAATTAATAGAATAATAAATGGCGACTTGCAAGTCTTTTATCGAAAGATCATGTTCCCTAGCCACACAATCCGATGAAAGTTACCTGAGTTTAACTTGAAATCTTATCGTATTTGCGATCAAGCAGACTGAGACGACCACGCAGGACATCCGCAAACATACGCCAGTCCGAAATAAAGCTATACACCGGCTGTTTAAAACTGGCCGGTTTATTGCGTTCAAAGATAAAATGGCCAATCCAGGCACAGGCATAACCCGAAAGCAAACCATAAGCAAAATATCGTGGTTTGCCTTGACGAATGGCTTGAGTAAAACAATATAGGCCGATACTGCTACCTGCGACATGTAAACGGCGACTGACCATATGCCGGTGTTCGGTCAAATAAAAGCGGTAAAACTCATGATAATTGCCAATCGGCATCTGGGGTTGATGCGCGATCACATGGGTATTCTCTGGCTGTACTTGTACATTCATTTCTCATCGTCCTGATGTTTTCTTTTACCTTAGCGTATATTTTGGCCAATTAACAGTCTCTTGATTTGCTCGAATATTCTTAGATATTTTCCAAGCAAAGCCGCAATTCCTCTCGCTTTGCAACCCTATTAACAGCTCAAAGCCAATATTTAAATTCCTGTTCAATATTTTTATATGCAGGTCAAGTCTTACATGCATTTTGATTTTGGTTACAATCTGCCACGCATACATCTAAAAATATAATTGCGGCGATTGCCCGCCGAATTTTCAGCATCTCATTAAAGCGAAAAATATCAGTACATGCTGGCGTGTACTAAACAGATAGGAAAATCATTATGGTTGAAGTTGAACTCAAGTTCCAGATTCCTGCGGCACGACGCACTGCGCTGCTCAAGGCACTTGATCCGAAAAAGTCTCAACAGATCCAGCTTCAAGCCAAATATTATGATACTGCCGACCGTCAACTGGCCCAGCACGGGGTAGCACTACGTCAGCGTCTGGAAGGTACGCGCTGGGTGCAAACCCTGAAAGCTGCCGGTAAAAGCCATATTGAACGCTTTGAACATAATCATGATCTGGGGGAATTAACTGAATCTCCTGAACTGGATTTAAGTATTTATACCCAGTTCCCAGAAGCACAGGCGATTCTGAGCCATGCGCTCGGCAATCAGTCTGATCAGCTACAACTGCAATTCGAAACCGATATTGCCCGCACCTTGCGTGTAATTGAATACCAAGACACACAAATCGAAGTCAGTCTGGATATTGGGCAGATCCGTACCCGAAATGCTGAACAAGAGGTACATGAAGTCGAGTTTGAGCTAAAAAGTGGGTTGATACACAATTTATTGGCATTCAGTTTTGAATGGGTCAAGAAATATCAGCTCTGGCTCGATGTACGCAGCAAGGCAGAAATTGGTAATTTATTGGCCACCTCACAACGCGTGAGCCCGGCCACCTTCGCCAAAGAGTTCCAGATCAGTAAAAAAGACAGCGCTGGTAAAACCCTATGCAGTCTGATTGCGCAGCAGATGCAGCATTTATTGCCAAATATCGCCGCGATTTCAGCTCAAGTTGCACAGCAGGAACATATTCAGCAGGCTCAACTGGCACTGGATCAGCTATATCTCACTTTACTGCTGTTTAAAGACTGGCATCCGCAGCTTTCGGACAAATGGGCACATCAAATGGCTGCCTTTAAGCAGCAGTTCGAGCATTTACAACATTTGCAGCATATGCAAAACAGCTTGGCCAGCTTCCTGCAAAATCCAACCACTGCGGAAAATCTGAGTAAAGATATTCTGTATGCTCAGGAAAAACTGGGGAATCTAGTCAAATCAACGCAAAATGTGCATCATTATCTGGAGTTATTGACTTTTAGTTTAACTGAAGATGAACATGCTGCTCTGGATTTAAAAACTGCGGCACAAACCACGCTGCAACAACAGTATAAAGCGCTGCAAGAACAGATGAACCAGACTGAAATTAACAATTTTGAAAGTCTGGATCAATTGGCAAGCCGGATTCAGGAACTCAAATTCAGCTTTCCGATCTTAACCACAATCTATGACGTCAAAAACTTGCAGAAGTACAGCAAAGCACTGAATGATGCACAACTTGCAGCCGGTGAATATCAAACCTTGGCTTCTTCGGCAGTGTATATTCAGCAAACTGAACTGGAAGCGAGTGACTGGTTTGTATTAGGTTGGCTGACTGCTAAACAGGAAGTCTATGCCCAGAAACTGCTTGAGGCGACAGAACAGTTCCTGGTGAGCCGTAAATTCCTCAAATAAATATCTTTAAGAATATTTTAAAGCACGCTCCCTCTACGGCGTGCTTTTTTTGTTGCAGAAGCACATCACACCATGGCTAATCTTTGAGCTATATTGATCTGTATAACCTACATCGAGAAGGAATGACCCGATGGCAGAAATAGAGCTTAAATTCCAGATTCCGTCACCGTCACGTGCACAATTTGAACAGGACTTCCAGAAGCTTCAGCCGACTCGGCATCGTTTATGTGCGCGCTACTTCGATACTGAAGCACAACAACTCCAACAACATCAAATCGCCTTGCGACAACGTCTAGAAGACCAGCAATGGATTCAAACCCTGAAAGCACCTACTGAGCAGCAATTTGAACGTTTTGAACTTGAACATACATTAAAAAGCCCACCTGAAAGCTGTGATTTTCAGTTATATCGCAAACACAAACCGGCAAAAAAGATTCTGAAACAGGCGCTTGGCGATTTGGATATACCGCTTATTCTGCAATTTGAAACAGATATCGCGCGTTATGTACTGACCGAAACACATCAAAATAGCCAGATTGAGATTGCCTTTGATGTAGGGGAAATTCGCCATAAGGATCAAGCCATTGATATTTATGAAGTCGAATTTGAGCTAAAATCCGGTCAATTGAGCGAATTGATTGATTTCATTCGGCCATGGATTCAACGTTATGATTTATGGCTGGATACGCGGAGTAAATCGGAACGCGGTTATGCCCTATTACAGGGTGAAGAAAGTCTGCCTGTGCAGCATCAGCTGCCATTAGAACTTGAGCAGAAAGATCAGATTGCTACTATTTTAAAGAAAATCGTAGCCAACTGTCTGGCTCATCTTTTTCCGAATGCAACTGCGATTGCCGCTGATCATTATAACAGCGATCATGTGCATCAGGCACGTGTCGCGATCCGGCGCTTACGCAGTGCCTTTAAAATTTTTCAGTCTGTGACTGAACATGTACAGCCAGAATGGCCGGAACAGCTGCGAGATATTTTTCAGCAACTGGGTTCTACCCGAGATCGCGATGCCCTTGCAGAAAGTCTGATTCCGCAACTGGAAAAAGCCGGCTCACCCTTATTAAAATTACCACCACACCGACAAAAACAACCAGATATTAGCGCGCTGTTCAGACAAACAGCTACAGTGGACTTGATACTGCAACTACTCAGCTTTAGTCAGGAAAAAACGCATAGCAAAGCCAAATCTTCGCATAAAATTTTGTGTAAAGGTTTGAGCAAGTTACATCAGCAAATTTGTCAGGATGCCGAAAACTATCAGGAACTGGATATTGAATCGCGGCATCGCACCCGTAAACGGGTGAAACGCTTGCGCTATAACGTAGAATTTTTACAGAGCTTATTTCCTAAAAAGGATGTGAAAACTTATCTGAAAGCCCTAAAACCCTTACAGGAAAGCTTGGGGCATTATAACGACCTGTTTGTGGCAGACGAACTGTTTAGACCGTATGTCAAGCAAAATAGCAAAGCCTGGTTTGTGCTAGGCTGGCTGACTGCTGAACAAGAACGTTTATCTGCCGAGGCAGCTGTTCGCTTACAACAGTTTGCTGAAAATACCAAACCCTTCTGGTAAAACCGGGCTAGCGATATTTACCAAACACTTTCCAGGTATTATTATCGGCCAGAGGGTCATTATAACTATCACTGCGTTGCTTACGTGGTTTATCACGGGCATCGATCAGCTCAAAATGTGGCTCGACACTCAGCACGATACCATTCACATAAAAACGGGTACGTGTATATTCACTTTGACCATGCTGAAACACATAAGTACGTAAGTCTACAAATTCGCGGTGTGCCACCAAAGCCGCGGTATCGTCACTGTCGAGCCAGTGTCGCATGGCTGCGATCTGTTCGGGTTCAAACTGCCCGCATTTTTCAATCAGGCTGGCCACACCACGAAAAGTTTTAGATTCTTTGGCCCGGGTTTTATTTAGCCTGATTCGGTCAACATGAAAATAAAACAGCGGCAAGTTTAAATGACTGGGAAGATGGATAGCATCTAGGGTTTCATCGTCCATGAAAGGTTGGAACAGATCCTGCGCCCTTTCAATCAGACCAAGCCACTGGGTGTAATATTCTTCGACCTGCGATTTGGTTCCATAATAAATCGGCAGACCTTCGACATTGGCCAGATTTGCCGGTGGCCAGATATTCTGGCGCAATAAGGCAATATCACTTTTCAGACTTTGTACCGCAATCGCATCCTGCATGGCATTCACTTTTATATGCTTAGGCTATTTTTAGATTAAGGCAAAGGTTTAGTTTCTGCAAGGCTTTGCCTATAATTAGCCATTAAGATTTTATGATGGTCAGGAAAAATTCATGGTTCAAAAGATTGAAGCAACCGATGTAACCGAAGAAGAAGCGTTAAATGCGGCATTCTTTGAACGTGCTGATGAATTTATTCAACAAGCCAACGAGTTTTGTCGCGTAGAAAAAGGCTCGCAGGAGAAACCGAGTGATAAGCGCGGTCAAGTCAGTGCAGCCATGTTATTTGGTACTGCCCGTTTCAATACCTGGGTGGCAGCGAATAACTTTAAAGATGGCAACGAAATGCGCGATGCCAAAGATCAGGTGATGTCTTATATTATGCAGCAATTCCAAATGATGCTGGAAGATAACTATGATGAATACTGTGAACAGTTCGAAAACTATTTACGTTTCCGTCACAATGAAGAGTTTCATGCCAACAAGCATAACCATGATCACAAGCACGATCATTGATTAAAATATGAAAAGCCCCGCGGGGCTTTTTTATTTGCCTTAATTTATCATCTTGACTTCGAACTGATTTTAGCCCCATATAAATTGAATAATAAATACACTAAAACAAGGCATAGCATGCAGCAACTTCCCTTCCCGATCATTGACCCACATATTCACCAATGGGATCCGTACAACACCCCACACGCGGCAGCATTTGCCGTAAAACTGTTTGGCAAATATCCTAAATTACTGGACAAAATGGTGCGGCTGCTCAAACCTAAAGATGTGATTGAGACCATTGGCCTGACCGAGCATCTGACCGCCCCTTATCTGCCTGCGAACTACAACAAAGATCTGGGGCATTATGAAGTCGAACAAATTGTGCATGTTGAAGCCAGCTGGCATGATCAGAAAGGTACAGGCGTGGTTGATGAAACCCGTTTTGTGGCCGGACTTCCTTTTGATCAGCATAATATCCAGCTCGGTGGCATTATCGCTACGGCGGATCCGCGGCAGAAAAACTTTAAACAGTTGATTCAATTGCATCAGGAAGCTTCTCCCAAATTTCGCGGCATCCGTAAAATGGCTGCGGTACATCCAGACAAAGGCATTCATGCCTGGACCGATGAGCCGCATCTCTATCGCAACAAAGATTTCCTGAAGGGCTTTGAGGAACTGGCCCAGCAAGACTTAAGTTTTGATGCCTGGGTCTATTCGAGCCAGATTGCTGATGTGACTGCACTGGCTAAAGCCTTTCCTAAAACACCCATCGCACTGGATCACCTCGGTACGCCTGCCGGCTTATTTGGCAAGGTGAGCAAAGCTACAGGCAAGACTGAACAAGAACGCGCCCAGATATTTTCAAGTTGGCAAGATCAACTGGCTGAACTGTCCGAGTGCAGAAATGTATCGACTAAAATGTCTGGCCTGTTTATGCCGGTGCTGGGTCATGATTTTCATCAGCAGAAACGGCTGGCAACTAAACAGGAATTATTGGAACGTGCAGCTCCCCTGATTCAGCATGCCTTAGATTGCTTTGGTTCTGAACGCCTGATGTTTGCCTCCAACTTTCCAATGGACAGTGTCAGCAGCTCACTCGTGAATATCATTGATGCTTTTAGCGATATTGTTCAGGACTATGATGAAAACGCATTAAAGCCGATCTTTTATGAGAATGCGAAAGCATTTTATAAATTATAAAAATAAGAGTCTGAATCCTTAAAAAAAGTAGGAAAATACATATGCTCTGGGAGGAAATAATCGCGAGTCCCCGATCAGATAGGCTTTTCTATACTTGCTGAGCAATCTTTTCTAGTTTAATCGCATCATATTATTACCAACATATTATTCACCTTCCCTTTAATAAAGATATCGCTGTTGGAGCAATATTAGTATCAGCTGGGATTTTCCTGTTTCTTTTTGCCACTTTCTGGTGGAACTTACCCAGTGCTGTGCTATCTGGCGTTTTAAGTAGAATCCTGCTTACCAGAAAAGCAACTTAAATTAGAGCTTTTAATTATATTGAAGAATAAAAAATCCCCTTAAGTAAGAGGATTTTTTATTTATTAACACTATGATGTTTTAACTTGCTTACCGTACTGATCAGCCATCACTTCGACCAACTGATCCAGCTTGATGTATTTTTTAATCACGGCATCAATATCGGCTTTCGTCAGTTGGGCAATCGCCTGATCACGTTTTTCACGGTAAATCAGCTTACGATCTTTTTCCAGTTGAGGAACCAACATACTGTGAATACGGCGATCATCTTCCAGTGCATTGACACGTTTTTTCAAAATGCTGGCTTTGGCCGCTTCCACTTCCTGTTCAGTTACACCACGTGTTAACAGCTCATTGAGTACCTGATGCACCGTTTGAGAAACCTGTGCAGATTTACCTGCGGTATAATTGGCACCCAGTGCCAAAGCACCTGAATCGGCCCATTCATTAAACTGAACATGGGCACTAAAACCGTAGACCAGCGCATTTTTTTCACGTAATTCCTGAGCCAAACGGGAAGACAGTTGAGAGTCACCAAGAATATGACGGAAGACTTGTAAAGCAGGTACATCTGCATGGTCTGCCCCCACCGGGAAGGTTAGCAATGCCTGATAACTACCGAACTCACGTTGTTCAGACAAGGCATGAATTTTTTGGGCTGGATAGCTTCGATATTCTGATTTCAGGCGTTCATAAGGCTGTGCCGCTTTCCAGTCCGCGAAACTATTTTTCAGCATTTTCTGTATAGATTTTGGCTGAAATTCCCCAGTCACTGCAATGTGTGCATGATGCGTTTTAAAGAATTGCTGATACAAAGCGACCACTTGCTCACGAGTGGCTGCTTTAAACTGCCTGGTGGCCAGTTCAGGTTCAAAATGGAAACGAATGTCACCGGGCTGATAAACTTCGATGGTTCGCGCCATAGTCAGGCTCGACACCGTATCTGGCTCGGTATAAGGACGATCCAGACTGGATAAGGTCTGACCCTTGATCAAATTAAACTGGCTTTGCTCAAATGCGGGGTTTTTCAGTACATCAACCACATATTGGAAAAATTCTGCAAACTTCTCTTTTTTGGCACTGATCTGTATGTTCAGGCCATTACTCGATGGGCTGGCAGTCGCTGAACCGCCTACTTCGATAATTTTGTCAGCAATCTGCTGCAAGCTCTGGGTTTCCGATGAGCGCAGCATTAAATACGCGGTCAGATCCAGAATCTCGCCTTTATTCATCAGGCTTTGCGCAGTCCCAAAATCCAGAGAAATTGTGGCATATACCTTGTCATCGCGAATATTGGTTTGGAATAGCGCGTATTTAATGCCATTTTTTAACTTACCACGCTGAATCTGCTTGTCCTTGGCAGATAAATACTGCTTGGATTGCGCTACATACTGCTTCACTTCCGCCTGATAAACACTGACATCCTTTAAAGGCTCTTCTGTCTCAGCCTGTTGGGCCAGTGTTTTTTTCGGTACTTCCGTCTGTGTCACTTCCTGCGCTTTTTTCTGATCTTCCGGTGTTGGCAGGATATTACCAGAAATACGATATTCAGGTTTTAGAAATCCTCTATAAACCTGATTGACCTGACTCACATTCAGGTTTTCAATCGCATTCAGATCTTTAAAATACTGGCTCCAGTCACCCGAATAAGCCACGGCATAATCACTTAAACGTGAACCTAATGCAGTCGCGCTATTTTTAATATTATCAGCCTGATTGCGGGTCAGGTTTTTAACTCGGTTTAATTCGGCCTCGGTAAATGGCTGGCTTTGCTCTACGCCTTGAACCAAGCTCTGTTCCACAGTTTTTGGCTGATGATTGGGTGCATAGATCGCGCCCATAAACACCAGATTAAAGTCTTTATCCAGCCAGGTGCTAGATTGCACCATGGTCGATTTTCCACTTTCCACCATGCTCTGATATAAATGCCCGCTCGGTTGCAAGGTATAGAGCGTCGGCGAAACAGCCAAAGCAGTCTTGATCTTTTCATCCGGACCATTCAGGTAAATATTGAATTTGGCCAGATCACTGCCCTTTTGCACAGTAAATTCACGCTGTTGAATCTGCTCAGGTTTTAAAGCCGGAACTTTCACTTGCGCCGGTACACTTCGCGATTGAATCGGACTGAAATGGCTATCAATCTGCTTTAATACTTCCGCCTTATCAAACTTGCCTGAAATCACCATAAAGGCATTATTCGGTGCATACCAGCTCCGGTAAAACTGGTTCAATTCCTGCATATTGATGGATTGCAGCTCATTCAGATCACCAATCGGTAAACGGCCCAAATACTGATTGCCATAAGCCGACTTAAACACCTGATCCATGAGTACTGAAAATGGCTGATCCAGACGAATTTCGCGTTCGCGTTTTACAATATCAATTTCGGTCGGTACATATTTTTCCTGAAGAACCAGCTGATCCATACGCTCGGCTTCAAGAAAAATCACTTCACTGAGCGCCGTTTTTTCAGGACGAATGACATTGGTATATTTGGTTGAATAATAATCGGTACTGGCATTGGTCATTAAGGTATATTGATCGAGCCGACGCTGAAATTCATCACCTTTGACATTTTTAGTGCCTTTAAAAGCCAAGTGTTCCAGCAGATGCGCCAGACCACCTTTTCCTTTAGGATCATTCAGTGAACCGGTCAAATACACCGTATTCATAAAAATTTTATTTTCTTTATCATTCGGTGCCAGGATAATTCGTAAACCATTATCAAGACGATATTCCTCCACATTCTGTTCAGTTTTCACCAAAACAGGTTGTGCAAAACTCAGCGCACTACAACCCGACAACAAAATCGCCAAGCTTAAATTCTTATAACGTACCAACATTATTCATCCAGATTTTAAATGTAAATTTTTATTCGCGCTCATTTTAGAGAATGATTCTTATTCTGAATAGTCTTTTCTAAATTGAATCATTAAAATAACATGCCGCCTTGCCTGACGACATGCATATCTATGTAATCAGAGATTAAAGATAAAGTTCAGCCTGCATATATAATTTGCCATAACCCGAAATTTCAATTCGTTCCTGATCTTGCAAAGCACAATAAAGTACACCACCGCGCGCTGATGCCTGATAAGCGACCAGTTCATTTTTACCCAGTTTGTCTGCCCAAAGCGGCGCAATTCCGGTGTGAATAGACCCTGTGACCGGGTCTTCATTGATTCCGTTACTCGGTGCAAAATAACGTGAAATACAATCATATTGTGTATCTTGCGAGGTAATCGCGACATCTAAAAAGTTATTCTGAGCAGTAATCGCGGTACGCTTGCCATTTAATTGTTTTAATAATTCAAAATCAGGTGATTCATCTAGCACATCCTGTACCGATTCATATTCGACAATATAACCTTGTGCATTCAGATAAACCTGCTTAAACGGTTTGCTCAATGCCTGTCTTAAGGCCTCAGGATATTCTGTGACGGCTACTGCACGGCGAATTGGAAAGTTCATTCTGATCTTGCCATCTGTATCCTGATCAACCACAAAGATCCCCAGATCTTTCACATGAAACTGGATCGTTTTTGCCGTACCAAATTGATTGAATAATACAAAGCTGCTGGCCAAGGTTGCATGACCACAAAAATCCACCTCCTTGGTCGGGGTAAACCAGCGAATGGCATAATTTTCTGCATCAATTATTTTCACAAAAGCTGTTTCAGACAGATTATTTTCCAAGGCGATATTTTGCATCAGGCCATCTTCGAGCCAGTCCTCCAGCACAATCACTGCAGCTGGATTTCCTTTAAACAGTTCCGTGGTAAACGCATCGACCTGGTACATTTTCATTTTCTGAAGTCCTGAATATAATAATCTCTAGTTTAAAAGCTTTTTTGCAAGAGTGAACTTGAATATGCTAATAATCTAACTAATCTAGCCACTTAAATACACCAATATAGTGAATGATGCGGTATAACCATCCCCCCATCTTCAAAGTATTCTCCTAGAAAAATCCTATCGGCTAGGTAGGCTGAGCCTGCATGATGTACCTGAAAAATTGGCACCATCTGGCCTAAGGTTATTTAAATTCTCTGGTTTTGATATTTCTCTGGGCAAGGCTGTGCTGCATGGATACTCTGCGAGCTGATTCCAGGGCCGCATAACCAGCAAATGCATGATCTGTTTATTGGCAAGATGATTGCTACCTATGCCGATGATCAGGTCTTCCGCGACAGTCACTGACATTATCATGTAGTGAGTGAAGAATGGAAAAGTACTCATCATGTGACTGGTGGACAATTTTATAGCATTGGCAAGGCGGTAAGCGTTGATGATTCGGACGTATAATTTTTTAAATGGGACATAAACAAAAATTATCCCGGATGAGCAGATAATATCTGCAAGCCCAGAGCATCTGAAATTATGCTACTTTATTCTCAATCTTCATTTGGTCTAATGCGCTATGATGCCTTTTAAAATTCACTGTATTGATGTCCAGAACTCGCTGCAAAATTATATCTGGTTGCTGGAACATACGGCTTCTCATCAGGTCGCAGTCATTGACCCGACCGAAGCAGGATTGGTGCAAGATTATTGTGCCGAACACGGTTTAATCTTAAGTCAAATCTGGTTAACGCACTGGCATAAAGACCATATTGGCGGTGTGCCCGGCTTAATTCAGGGACAAAATCTGCCTGTTTATGGCCCGCATGCAGAACTCAGTAAAATTCCGTTTATCACGCATCCACTTGAGCATGAAGAACAGTTCAGCTTTCATGGGGCAGATGTTCAAGTGATCGCAGTACCAGGCCATACATTAGGCCATATCGTTTACTTCATTGATGCGATTGATGTGCTGTTCTGTGGCGATACTTTATTTGCCATGGGCTGTGGCCGGGTTTTTGAAGGTACTTATTCACAGATGTATCATTCACTGTCACGTCTGGCAGCCTTACCGCCGCGTACGCAGGTCTATTGCACGCATGAATATACCCTGTCGAATGCCCAGTTTGCCAAACACGTCGAACCGGACAATCAGGCAATTCTGGAACGCTTCGAGCATATCGAACGCTTGCGTATGTTAGGCCAGTGCACGCTGCCAAGTAGCATTGAAGATGAATTACAAACCAATCCTTTCCTGCGTGCGGATAGTGTGGAAGAGTTTCAGCGCTTGAGAACCCTGAAAGATCAGTTCTAGAGTTAAAGATCCATGTTAAAGAATCTGGTGACTTTGCGCATAAGCATCCAGTTCGTCTTGAGTGACGACACGCACTGCCTGCATTT
This sequence comes from Acinetobacter sp. YH12200, assembly GCF_013418175.1. Classification (NCBI taxonomy): domain Bacteria; kingdom Pseudomonadati; phylum Pseudomonadota; class Gammaproteobacteria; order Moraxellales; family Moraxellaceae; genus Acinetobacter; species Acinetobacter sp. YH12200. The sequence continues at coordinate 7,293 of NZ_VPCO01000014.1, read as the reverse complement.
CGTCAACACGTACCAGCAGCAAACCAGCTAAGGCCGGTTGATAACGACGTGCACTACCAAACGGCGTATAGGCTACTTTCGATTGCACTGTAAAATTCAACCAGTCCTCATGTCCCAGCATCACAGCAACTGGATCTAAGCCCTGTTGCTGCATCCATTCAATTTTCTGATTCACATTGTGTTCAATCGTCAGTTCAGTCATGGCAATCGTATTTAATTCAAGAATTACATTTTTGATAGTATAGGGCATGCATCTCAAACGATAGCTCAGAAAACCAGCAGCTGCTAATGATCCGATTAAATAATCAATGCAAGCTTAATATGCCGATGCTTCGGCATTCCCTTATTCTTACATTTTATGGCGTTGATAAAGTTCAAATTTAGATCAATAGCAAAATAAGCCTTTGAAATTAAAGTATAATTAAGTTTATTTACATGCTATAAAAACTTAATATTTAGTTACAACCTATTCAATATGATAAAAATCATTTACTTAAGTCATAAACTGCTTCTTTAGCGAGCATACGATGTTCACTAAACATTCAAATTAGATTAAATTAATTAAATATGGGAATTTGCCCTTTAAAACAAAATTTCTCACCCTTATTTAAGATAGAACAATGATGAAGGAGTGATCTCGTGAAAAAAGTGGTTAAAGCTAAAAATCTGATTGCATTTCGACTATGGTTAGAAAAATTAGGATATTCCGTACGCACCCTGGCTGATGATCGTGGTTTCAGTTTCAGTTTCAAAAAAGAATACGGTCTGGTCACCTGTGATCTGGCCGGTAATGCACTCGCGATCCAGCTGGGTGAGGAATTTGAAGATCATTTAAAAGCCTGATTCAGGTTATTTTCAATCAGAAAAATAAATAAATTATTCCACTGATTCAGCAACTCTATTCTCCAATCTTTAGTCCGTTTCGACGGGCTTTTCTTTTTATCTTGATTAAATAAATTTCAGGCAATAAAAAAAGCAAGGCATCAGCCTTGCTTTAATATGATGGTGGGGACGGAGAGACTCGAACTCTCACACCTCGCGGCGCTGGAACCTAAATCCAGTGCGTCTACCAATTTCGCCACGTCCCCATCAGGGTACCAACTTAGCGTTGGATTTTTCAAACTTTGGCAGAGGATCAAGGACTCGAACCTTGACGAACGGTTTTGGAGACCGTCATGCTACCATTACACCAATCCTCTACTCGGCCAGTTTACTCAATTACTCAAGTAAATTGGTGGGGACGGAGAGACTCGAACTCTCACACCTCGCGGCGCTGGAACCTAAATCCAGTGCGTCTACCAATTTCGCCACGTCCCCAATGGCTGTGTATAATATAGAGATAGACCGTCATTGACAAGCGATTTTACAAGCAATCACATTCTATTCCGCTAGAAATTAAACAGTTAATTATATTTTTTTACTTTTGATAAAATTTATCAAGACAATTTGACTCTTTGAAGACGAAACCACAAATTCAGTATTTTAAAAGGTCTCAGCTTTATTTTGTGTCATAAAAACCAAAATGTATAAAAAACAAACTACAGATCAAGCCTTATATTGTATGGCCTCAGCATTCAAAATAATGCAACCATGCTTTTTATATAACTTCCGTCACACACGTTCTATCAAGCAAAATAAGGATTTAAGAATAAGATCAATGAGAATTGCTGTATAAAATTTCAGGCAATAAAAAAGCAAGGCATTAGCCTTGCTTCAATATAATGGTGGGGATAGAGAGACTCGAACTCTCACGCCCAGAAGGCGCTGCGACCTGAACACAGTGCGTCTACCAATTCCGCCATATCCCCATGGCTGTGTATATTATAGCGATCAGACCCGATTCACAAGCAATTCTGTAGCAGGAAAATACTTTTATATCAAAATTTAAACAATTAATTCAGTGTTGCGTAAATACTGACCTATTTGCACTGTTGTCGCCTAGTTTCATCGAAACAGATAAGATCAATACGCACCACAGGAGAATCACATATTCAAATTTAGACTTTAGCTGACTTGGATAATATCAATTATTGCATCTAATAAAACAAAGTTTCCTGAAGTTCTGCCCTTTCCTGAGCATTGACCCGTTTTCTAACGTTCTTTAACAGACTAAACCTATGCGTAAAAGACAGCAAAATTTTACAGCTTAAAAAAGCTGGTATAAATTTCAGGCAATAAAAAAGCAAGGCATCAGCCTTGCTTTAATATGATGGTGGGGACGGAGAGACTCGAACTCTCACACCTCGCGGCGCTGGAACCTAAATCCAGTGCGTCTACCAATTTCGCCACGTCCCCATCGGGGTACCAACTTAGCGTTGGATTTTTCAAACTTTGGCAGAGGATCAAGGACTCGAACCTTGACGAACGGTTTTGGAGACCGTCATGCTACCATTACACCAATCCTCTACTCGGCCAGTTTACTCAATTACTCAAGTAAATTGGTGGGGACGGAGAGACTCGAACTCTCACACCTCGCGGCGCTGGAACCTAAATCCAGTGCGTCTACCAATTTCGCCACGTCCCCAATGGCTGTGTATAATATAGAGATCATTTCCAGCTGACAAGCCGTTTATAAGAAAAAAACACTCGTTTGATTAAATAAGAAACAATCCCGATTTTATTGTATTTTTCTCATTCGATTTCAGTCACTAAGTAGTGTTTAACCGCTTTAAAATCTGCCAACCGATGCTGTTTTTGCTTGCCTAGCATCAGCGCTAACAACTTTTCAAAAATCTGAATTTGTTCAGGCAACTCAACTTTTAGGCGCTGACAATGTAAAAACGCCCAATCCAGATAGTCAGTTGCCTGCAAGCGCTGTCCACTCAGCCATTCATAAAAAATCACGCCCAAAGCATAAACTTCGCTCTGCAAGCTTTTGGCTTTTCCTTGGAATAATTCCGGTGCCATATAACGTGGTGTCGCATTAAGCTTATGAACTTCAAGCTGATCCAGAGGCTGGACGTGTTCAAAATCAAGTAGACATACCCTACCCTGATCATCAACAAAATGCTCCCGCTTTAAATCCGCATGCAAATAACCCAGCTGTTGCAGGCAGATTAAAGGTTCTACCGCTTGCAGCAAATGTTGTCGAATCTGCGTTACAGAAAGTTGATCTGGCATGATCTGAAAATGTGCTGGTGCATCGACCAGAATCAAAGCCTGCTCAAATTGTTCATGTTGAATGGTGAATGGCTGTTGAATGATTTGATGCGGAAGGAAAAAGTTCAGATCACTCGAACGGCTATGCGTTTGATAAAAATTCAGCTCCTGCTGCAAGCCCAGCTTTGCATGCGGAGATGATATTGAGCTGTCAGATTTAGTCGACACTTGAGTTTTTAGCCAGAATGCGGGCTGACCCGCAGCATAATACAGGCGTCGGCCAAAACTCAGACTGCGGGTTTTGGTTCTTGGTTGAAAATCGAAAGTATCAAGATGATCTAAATTAAGTGGTTGCAATATATTCAGGCTTTGGATCAGCAGTATATTGATAATTTAGCAGCTCCAGACAATGCTGAATAGTTTTCCCCACCCGTTCCTGAGTCTCAATTAAGGAAATTTTTGGCCAAGTGGCCCGTTCGCCTTCGCGCTGCAAGATTTTAAAGAGATAGGGCCGTGGATTTTGCAGCATATAGCTATAGTGGCGCAGGCTATATTTACCGACAATATTCACATCGCCATAATAACGCTGATCGACCACCCCATAGCCGTGATCGAGTATACGGCGTACAGGTGGCAAGCTTCCGGCATGTTCCCGGGCAAAATCCATCATTCCTTTGGTAATCACCGCACCCTGACGGCGTACAATCCGTTGTGGCCAGCTTAAGGTACCTTTGCGGAAACGTGCAACATCATCTTGCATAAATGGCACGATATGCGGATTGACCTGGCTGGCAATGGTGTAATTGATATTGTATAACCGGGCCATTTTTTCCTGCGGGAAATCACTGCGTACACTGCCATCGACCCAACGTGTTGCTCCCATATAAGGGGTATATTCACCATCATAACGCTTACTGGTCAGGCGTACTGGCGGAAACAGAATAGGGACTGCACAAGAGGCCAATACCGCACTCCAGACCAGCACATCCGGAGAAGTATAGGCATTTAAAATACGGGCATCCTGCGCCGAATCATAGGGGGCAACAGCAATATTGATATGCAGACCTGAGGTTTTGAGTGCTTCTTCAAAGGTCAGATCGCCTAAATTTTCGACCAGAAATTTTTTCAGGTATTTGACATCTGCCAGACCTCCATTGCCTTTCAGCAATTCACCCATGGTTCGGAAATGAAAAGCCTCATGAAAAAAATTATGCCCCTTCAAAAGATCGACATACTGCGAGGGTTTGGATACACCCAACATTGCCGTCATGATAGCACCTGCACTAGAACCTGACATGACCTTTGGCAATAAATCCTGCTCCATCATAGCCTTACAAACGCCGGTATGAAACAGACCCAAGGTCGAGCCACCGGAAAACATCAGGGCCGGCTGACCATAGGCACGCTGACAGCCTTTAAAAAATTCAATTTTTTCTTCAATATTTAAACAGCTACAGTCTGTTGAAGCGATATGTGCCAGCCCCTGACTAACCTGCTCCACATAATCTTCAATAATTCTTTTGGTGCCGACATAGGCTTCGGTGAACAATAAAGGATGGGCAATATTGGCGATATCGTAGCTTAGACCTTCGCGCAGAATATACATCAGGTCGTGGGTACGTTTCTGTTGTCTATAGCGTCTTAATTTACCCAAACGATGCGCAATAACTTCTGCATCAAAATAGGGAGAACTATTGTCGAATTTCCATTCTTGCGCCCCGGATTCTTCATCTATTTTTAGCGCAATATATTTCCATTCCTCATAGGACTCAGCTTGTTGCAGCTGCTGCTTGAGTTTTTTAATACGATAGGCCTGATGTGGATTAATGTCCTGAGTAAAATCTTTAAACAGCATCTGCCTTCTTCCCTATATTGTATTTTTCATTCATCTTGCACTGCGTAGAAAATATGCACCGATCTGTTCATAACAACAATAGCGAAAATTCTCTGCTTTAAGCAAATTATCACACTTTTCAGGCTTTGACTGTGAATTTTAGGGTGATAGTATCCTAGACATAATTTTAAATCTGTAATGCTGAGATCATGGCGAAAATTGAGTTACCTGACAATATCTTGAATACCCTTTCGACTGTTCTGCTGCAACTTCAGCAAAGCCTACCCGAGCTGAAACATGCTCCTGATTTTTCTGCACATGCCTATAAATGGCAACAGGGTGAACTCAAGCCCATTCATCAGCTTAGACAGATGGAACTGGCCGATTTAAAAGGGATTGAGCGACAAAAAGAAAAAGTCATCCAGAATACTTTACAGTTCTTAAATGGCTTGCCTGCCAATGATGTCTTGCTGACTGGTTCGCGTGGTACCGGTAAATCCTCTATCGTTCGTGCTCTGCTGACCGAATACGCAGCGCAAGGTTTACGCCTGATTGAGATTGAACGCGATGACTTGTCAGAACTTCCGGAAATTCAGAAACTGATTGCAGACCGTCCTGAAAAGTTTATTGTCTATTGTGATGATCTGGCCTTTAATGCAGAAGATGAAAATTATCGCAGTTTAAAAAGTGTATTAGATGGTTCATTGCAATCGGGTTCGAGTAATTTTGTGATTTATGCGACCAGTAACCGCCGCCATTTACTGCCAGAATTTATGCATGAAAATACGCCTGTCACCCGGGTCGATGTTCCGCAATATACTGAGCTACATCCTCAGGAAGCAATTGAAGAGAAGATTTCGCTATCTGACCGTTTCGGCTTATGGCTGTCTTTTTATCCAATGGATCAGAATTTATATCTGGAAATTGTAGAGCATTATCTTAAAAAAGCTGAGATGGAATTGACCCCGGAAACCCGAGCCGAAGCCTTGCGCTGGTGTCAGGCACGCGGTCAACGTTCGGGACGTGCCGCGTATCAGTTTTCCAAGCACTGGATTGGGTCGCAGCAGTTAAACTCTTTGTAAATTATTACTACTCAAAAAATAAAAAGCTCCGCCAGTACGGAGCTTTTTACTCACCTCAATCTTAGTTTTTATCACCAATAATCGTAGACCAGAACAAGTCATCAATCTCGCTACCATTAAAATAAACGGTGGCCTTTAACGATTCAGGCTGCTTCTGTTTCACTTCAATCACCTGATCATAACGGTCAGTAATTTTCAGTACACCCTCTTTTGACAAATGCTTATAATTATTTAATACAGTTTCATCCATCTTGAATGGTGTGGTGGTATCAAAGTCAAAACTGTAACGATAATCTGCCAGAGCAGGCTGACCGATAATCGTGCCACGACTGCTTAAGGTACGGATACCTTTGCTCTCACGACCATAATCATCGACTAGGCTATAACGATAATTTCTTACCTGCAAATACTCCTTACTCTTGCTGTTAAATTCCGTACCCGAAGCGCCGGCCTGATCCGTCTCTGCTATACGCTGAAATTCTAACTGATCGATTTGATAAAACTCGGATTGCCCTAATGCATCTTTACTTTTACGATGCACAATCGTGCCAGAAATCAGATAATCATCCTTGTGATTAAAATCTACATTTGAGCCATAGCGGACATTGGTGAAAGTTAAAGTCGTAGTATCGCCATTTACGGTCTGAGTGATGCTCGAACCTTTACGATAGGTTTTATCCAGAACCACACAATTGCCTTTATTATCTTTTAATTTCAGCGTCTTAACCGCACCATTGGTATTTACTTCCGAACAGATCAGATTTGGATATTTAATACTGTTTATACCCAGATTATAGATCTTGATGATACGGCCAGTGCGGCCATAGGGATAATCTCCAAATACCTCACCAATCATGTGACCCAAGGCAACGTTATAGTCGGTATCATTACTGCTATTTCCAGAAATTTTATCGCGAATTTTATCTAAGATTTTCTGATTTTCAAAAGGGATAAACTCTTTTGAAAGTTCAGGGGAAATGCTTTCCTTAGGAACATTTGGAGGCGTGGTCACTGCAGCACGATCTGAATCACTGCCGCTTGCGCCGCCACAGGCACTAAGTAAACCCGAGACAACAGCGAATCCGAATAGAGAAATCGGCTTTTTCATAAAATTTATTCCCTAAATTTCTATGCATTTTTATTTGATTATTACTAGGGCGTGTCCTCATTTGAAAAATTGGTTTTAAATACTTAAAATCCTCCTTTAAGCTCTTTTGATTTCTATATTTTTTCAATGGCACGTACTCTTCTCACCGATGATATCTGGCAGCAAATTCA